>CAMJRQ010000254.1 GCA_946408305.1 uncultured Prevotellaceae bacterium | reverse complement strand
CGGGCTGCCGACGGCGCCAGCTGGTTCCTCTCCACCATCCGCAACGAGAAGAAGGTGAAACAGGCCGTGTGGATGACCACGGGCCTGGGTGTCTTCCAGCTCTATCTGAACGGCAAGCCCGTGGGCGAGGAGGTGCTGAAGCCCGGCTTTACGCACTATGCCAAGACGAAGCGCTCGTTCACCTACGACGTGACGCAGGCCTTCCACAAAAAGGCCGGGGCCGAGAACCAGCTCTCGGCACAGGTGACGCCCGGATGGTGGGCCGACAAGATTATCACTCCGGGCGGACACGAGGGCATGATTGGCAAGAAGCCGGCCTTCCGCGCCGTGCTGGAACTGACGTATGCCGACGGCTCGAAGAAGTTGTTGGGCACCGACACGGAGACGTGGACGGCCGGTGTGGCCGGCCCGGTGAAGCACGCCGCCATCTTCGACGGTGAGGAGTACGATGCCCGCGTGCCGATGGGATTCCTGACGCCCGAAAAGCTCTCCACGCCCGAGGTGAACACCGAGTTCCAGGGCGAGATTCTTCCCTCGGCCGGCGCAGAGGTTTATCTTCGTCGCGACCTGGCCCTCAAGCCTGCCCAGGCCTATGTGTGGCAGGACATCGAGGGGGCCTCGGACGAGGAGTATGGCCGCGTGGTCATCAAGAAGGAATTTGCTCCGGGCGAAGAGCTGACCGTGAATCCCGGGGAGACGCTCGTCATTGACTTCGGCCAGAACTGCGCCGCCGTGCCCGAGTTTGTGTTCAAGGCCGAGGAGGGGACGGTGCTCACCTGTCTGCCCGGCGAGCTGCTGAACGACCTCAGCGGTGCCAAGAGCCGCGGCATGGACGGTCCTGGGGGCAGTGTGCACCGACTGAACCTGCGCATCCCCGACACGGGCATCCGGCTGGTCTACACCTTCGCAGCGCAGAAGGGCTATGCCCGATACATCCCGCAGTGCACCTTCTTCGGCTATCGCTTCGTCTCCATCACAGCCACGGCGCCGGTGAGCATCAAGAGCATCGAGTCGGTGCCCGTGACGTCGATTGCCAAGCAGCTGGAGACGGGCACCATCACGACGGGCGACATGCTCGTCAACCGCCTCATCCAGAACACGCTGTGGGGCCAGCGCTCGAACTATCTCTCCGTGCCCACCGACTGCCCGCAGCGCAACGAGCGTCTGGGCTGGACGGCCGACACGCAGGTGTTCTCCGAGACGGGAACCTTCTTTGCCAACACGGCCTCGTTCTTCCACAAATGGATGCGCGACATGCGCGACACACAGTCGCCCACCGGCGCCTTCCCCGGCGTGGCACCGCTCGCACAGTATGGCGCAGGCGATGGCAACGGCAATGGCGACATGATGCGTCTGGGATGGGCCGACGCCGGCATCATCGTGCCCTGGACGGTGTGGAAACAGTTTGGCGACAAGACCATCATCGAGGAAAACTGGGAGTCCATGAACCGCTTCATGAACCATATCTACGAGACCAAGTATGAGCACACGGCCATGACCAGCGAGAACAGCAACTACCAGTGGGCCGACTGGCTCAGCTACGAGCCGCTCGAAAGCTGTGGCGGAGGCGCCTTCGGCCCCAACGGACCACGGCCCGAGACGATTGTCTATTGGAACTATCTGAGCGCCTCCTACTGGGCCATCGATGCCCAGATGATGCGCGACATGGCAGCTGCCACCGGACGCGACGCTGCGCCCTACGAGCAGATGCACCAGGAGGCTATTGCCTACCTCAAGGAGAAGTTCCTCAACCCCGACGGCACCTTCCAGCTCGACATCCTGAACACCATGCAGACGCCCGCCCTCTTTGCTCTGAAGAACCACCTCGTGGACGGCGAGGCCAAGGAAGCCATGCTCAGCCGCCTGCGCGAGAACTTCCAGCAGCACGGCGGTTGCCTGCAGACGGGTTTCCTGGGCACCAGCATCCTCATGCAGACGCTCACCGAGAACAACCTCGTCGACATCGCCTATGAACTGCTCTTCCAGCGCAAGAACCCCAGCTGGCTCTATTCCGTGGAGAACGGAGCCACCACCATCTGGGAGCGCTGGAACAGCTACATGCTGGACAAGGGCATGGGCCCGCGCGGCATGAACTCGTTCAACCACTATGCCTACGGATGCGTCTGCGAGTGGCTCTGGGAGACGGTGGCCGGCATCGCGGCCGACCCTGCCCAGCCCGGTTTCAAGCACATCATCATGCGTCCCGCTCCCGACAAGCGTCTGGGCCACGTCGAGGCTGAATACCAGTCGGCTGCCGGACTCATCAAGAGTGCCTGGAAATACGATGGCGACCAGTGGACTTGGACCTTCACCATCCCCGAAGGCGCCACCGCCACCGTCACCCTGCCCGGCGAGACGGAGTCGAAGGACTACGAGGCCGGCACCTACACCGTCACTCGCTGAGCGAGGACGGGGCATGCCCCAAAAGAGAATCAGAAAGAGAGAGCTGTGGATTTCGTTTGCGCGAAATCCACAGCTCTCTTCTTTTTTTTAGGCGCGATGTCTCCCCCTTGGAGAGGGCAGACGCAAGTTAGGCGTT
>CAMJRQ010000253.1 GCA_946408305.1 uncultured Prevotellaceae bacterium | reverse complement strand
ACATCTCGCCTGCGTCGTCCATGCCGGCATAGGCCAGATGGTCCTCGCCCATGTCGTAGTAGTGGTTCATGAGGCTGTCCAGTATGGCCTGCGCCTTCTCCTGCCGGCCGATGAAGTAGTAGGTGTAGGGCACGCTGTGGTCGGGCTGGTTGCCGTGGCAGTAGTTGCCGATGAAGCCCGTCATGTTCCAGGCCTCATAGCCGCGCCAGGGCTCCGCGAAGAGCGAGTCGAGCTTCTGCTCCACGGCCCGGTGGCTGGGGTAGAGAGCTATCATGCCCTCGGGGTCGTGGGGGGCGAAGAAGAGGCTCTGCCAGGCGTTGGCCTCGCGATACTGGTAGGCGTAGTAGGGATAGTAGGGGTCGAAATCCTTGATCCACTGTCCGTCGGCCGTCTTGCCGCGCCAGAATCCGGTCTGGGGGTCGAAGAGGTTCTTGTAGTTCTGGCTGCGCTCCATGAGGAGCCGCTCGTTCTTCTTGTCCTTCAGCTCGTGGGCGATGAGGGCGGTGGCATAGTCGTCGTAGGCATACTCGACGGTCTTCGTCACGGCGGCCTTGTACTCGTCCTCGGTGGGCACGTCGGTGGTGTCCTTCTCGGCTATCCATCCCTGGGCCATGTATTCGTCGAGGAAGGGTCGTCCGCCGCGGCCCGGCACGGTGGCGTTCTTGAGCAAGAGGCGGTAGGCCCGCTCGAGGTCGAAGTCGCGGATGCCGCGCAGCCACATGCCGCTGACGAAGGTCGAGGCGTGGTCGCCGTGGAAGAAGGTGGGCATGTATCCGCCGCGCTTCTCGCCGCGGTCGGTGATGGAGCGGATGATGTCGGAGGCCACGTCGGGCTGTAGCAGGCCCAGGAGGATGAGCTTGTTGCGGTAGGTGTCCCAGAAGGAGGGGTCGGTGTAGTATCCGAACGAGTTGTTGCAGCGTTCGCCGCGGGCGTCGATGTATTCATCGTTGGCGTCGCTGCGCAGCACGGGCCAGAGCACCGAGCGATAGAGGCACGTATAGAAGATTCCGCGCTCGCGCTCCGTGCCGCCCTCCACGCGAATCTTGCCCAGCAGCTGCTCCCACGTCTGGTCGGCCTCGTGTCGCACCTCGTCGAACGAGGCTGTCTGCATCTCGGCCTCCAGGTTCTTCTTGGCGGCCTCGATGCTGGTGAAGGAGAGGCCGATGCGCAGCTCCAGGGGCCGCTCGCCGCGGTTGTCCTCGAAGTCGACCACGGCCACCTGGTGGCGCTGGTCGCGCTGCATCTCCACGCCCCGGACGCGGTGGTTGACCACGGCATAGAAATAGATGCGCCCCTCGCCGTCCTGGAATCCGGCCAGCGCGTTGGGGCCCTCCTGGTGGATGTCGTAGCGGCGCACGCGTCCGTTGTTGCGCGTTATGTCCACCAGGAGCCGCTTCTCGTCCGTCGGGCGGAAGGTGTAGCGGTGGAAGGCGCAGCGCATCGTGCTCGTCAGCTCGGCCATCACCCCGTAGCGCTCCAGCAGGACGCGGTAGTAGCCCGGGTGGGCCTCCTCGTTCTGGTGGCTGAAGTGCGAGGCATAGTTGCGCGGATAGAAGTGGCCCGTCACGGGCATCACGGGCAGGTGGAGCAGGTTCCAGTGGCCCTTGGCAGTGTGGGCGAAGCCGTATATCTCGTGGTCTTCATACTGGTAGCCCGCACCGCTGCGGTACTTCGTCACGGGAGTAAGCTGCACCATGGCGTTGGGCAGCGCCGAGCCGGGGGACCCCTCGGCTCCCCAGGCCCGTTTCTCCTCGGTGTGGGTGTAGCCCAGGTCCTCGGGCAGCCACAGCGTGGCCGTGCCCAGAAAGGGGTTCACGTAGCGTGTCAGCCCCTGGGCCGCCGCCGTGAGGCTGCTGGCCGCGGAGAGCACAATGGCGGCCATGAGACCGCGCCGGAAAAGTTTCGTCATACCGTGCATAGTTTTCATTCAGAGGGAGAATTTGTCATTCAGAGCGCAGCGAAGAATCTAAAAGTCCATCACTTCCCCTCTCCTTTGGAGGGGCCGGGGGAGGTCTTCTCGGGCAGCACAATCCCTTCGCGCTCGATGGCCTCGCGCAGCAGGTCGTTGAAGGTCTTCACTTGGTCATACTGCTCCAGAATCTTCTGGTCGCGCCGGCGGCGGCGCTCCTTGCGGCGCTGCTTCACGGCAAAGGGATGGGTCATCTTGTCGTTCAGCCCCGGCGAGAGCTTCTCCAGTATGACGCCCAGCGTGGGCGGAGCCTTGATGCCCTGCCGCTCCAGCGACTTGCGGACGGCGTCCACCAACTGCTGCGTCGACGAGTCGGGGCGCACCTCCACCTGGCGCAGCGTGTCGCTCCGCTCGTGGCTCGGCGGGATGGTGTCGGAGGGCGGAATCGTGTCCGCCGCCAGAAACAGAAAGGCCAGCAACAGGTTCATCGCATCTTATTATCAGCCGCAAATTTACGAATTAAAGCGCGAACACAGCCGTCCAGGCACCGGATTTTATGAAAATTTACATATTTTTTGGGAAAACTCACATTCTCAGAACCAGTGACCTTTTCCTGACATTTTCGGCTTTCCAGATTGACGGAAAGTT
>CAMJRQ010000252.1 GCA_946408305.1 uncultured Prevotellaceae bacterium | reverse complement strand
GCCGGGCGTGCTGAAGCCCAACTACCGCCTCCAGGAGCAGATGCTCCACTTCAGCACGCCCGAGATGCAGATATGCTTCAGCGACACGCCGGGCGTGCTGAAGCCCAACTACCGCCTCCAGGAGCAGATGCTCCACTTCAGCGAGAGCGCACTCCAGGACGCCGACGTGCTGCTCTACGTGACCGACATGGTCGAGAAGGCCGACAAGAACTCGGACTTCCTCCAGAAGGTCAGCCGCATGAAGGTGCCCATTTTAGTGCTGATCAACAAGATTGACCTCACCGACCAGCAGGCACTCGCCCAGAAGGTGGAGGAATGGCACGGCGTGCTGCCTCAGGCCGAGATAATCCCCATCAGCGCGCTCCACCGCTTCAACGTCGACGTCGTGCTGCGCCGCATCGAAGACCTGCTGCCCGAGAGCCCGGCCTATTTCGACAAGGACCAGTGGACCGACAAGCCCGCCCGCTTCTTCGTCACCGAAATCATTCGCGAGAAAATCCTGCTCTACTACGACAAGGAGATACCCTACAGCGTGGAAGTAGCCGTGGAGGAATTCAAGGAGACAGACCGCCTCATCCGCATCAGCGCCGTCATCTACGTGGAGCGCGACAGCCAGAAAGGCATCATCATCGGCCACCAGGGCGTGGCGCTGAAGAAGGTGAGCACCGAAGCCCGCAAGAGCCTCGAGAAGTTCTTCGGCAAGACCATCTATCTGAAGACCTTCGTCAAGGTGGACAAGGACTGGCGCAGCAGCGCGGCAGCCATGAAGGCCTTTGGGTACGACCTGGATTAAATTGGATTAGAGATTTATAGATTAGCATGTCAAACATCGTAGCCATCGTCGGACGGCCCAATGTGGGCAAGTCCACACTCTTCAACCGTCTGACCAAGACACGTCATGCCATCGTGAGCGAGGAGGCCGGCACCACACGAGACCGCCAGTATGGCAAATGCGAATGGTGCGGACAGGAATTCTCCGTCATCGACACGGGCGGATGGGTGGTCAATTCGGACGACATCTTCGAGGAAGAGATACGCAAGCAGGTGGCCCTCGCCACCGAAGAAGCCGACGTCATCCTCTTCCTGGTCGACGTGCAGACGGGCGTCACCGACCTCGACGAGCAGGTGGCCTCCATCCTGCGCCGCAGCCCGAAACCCGTCATCCTCGTCGTCAACAAGGCCGACAACAACCAGGACACCTACGCCGCAGCCGAGTTCTACAGCCTCGGGCTGGGCGACCCCCACTCCATCTCGGCTGCCACGGGTAGCGGCACGGGCGACCTGCTCGACCTCCTGCTCGCCAACTTCAAGAAAGAGACGGCCGAGGACGAGACCGAACCCGACATTCCGCGCATCGCCGTGGTGGGCCGCCCCAATGTGGGCAAGAGCAGCCTCGTGAACGCCTTCATCGGCGAGGAGCGCCACATCGTCACCGACATTGCCGGCACCACCCGCGACAGCATCTACACGCGCTACGACAAGTTCGGCTTCGACTTCTATCTGGTCGACACCGCCGGCATCCGCCGCAAGAGCAAGGTCTCCGAAGACCTCGAGTTCTACAGCGTCATGCGCTCCATCCGCAGCATCGAGAACAGCGACGTCTGCATTCTCATGATTGATGCCACGCGCGGCATCGAGGGGCAGGACCTCAACATCTTCCAGCTCATCCAGCGCAACCAGAAGAGCATCGTCGTGGTCGTCAACAAGTGGGACCTCGTCCCCGACAAGGGGCCTCAGGTTCTCAAGACCATGGAGGAAGCCATCCGCAACCGCATGGCCCCCTTCACCGACTTCCAGATTATCTATGCCTCGGCCCTGACCAAGCAGCGCATCTTCCGCGTGCTCGAAGCCGCCAAGGAGACCTTCGAGAACCGCCGGCGCCGCGTCTCCACGGCCAAGCTCAACGAAGAGATGCTCCCCCTCATCGAAGCCTTCCCGCCCCCATCGCTGAAGGGCAAGTACATCAAGATAAAATACTGCATGCAGATTCCCGACACGCGCGTGCCCAGCTTCGTCTTCTATGCCAACCTGCCGCAGTACGTCAAAGAGCCCTATCGCCGCTTCCTCGAGAACAAGATTCGCGAGCGCTGGAACTTCAGCGGCTGCCCCATCAACATCTACATCCGCCAGAAATGAAACGAGCACTATTCCTCCTCCTTCCGCTCCTGCTCTTCGCCGCGAGCGCTTGCCGCCCCAAGGGCGACCGCCTCACCGGAGAGAGCGCACGCCAGGCCGCCGAGCGCTATTTCAACATGCTCATCCAGGGCCAGTATGAGCAGTATGTCGACGGCATGGTCAGTTCGACCGACATGTCGACCGAGCTGCGCAGCCAGATGATAGACCTCCTCTCGCAATTCTGCGAGAGCCAGCAGCTTGACCGCGCCATGCTCAGCGCGCAGGCCACGGCCGACAGTCTGCAGGACTCGTCGGCCTACGTCCGGCTCGACGTCCTCTATGGCGACAGCACCACCGAGGAGGTGGGCATGCCGCTCGTCTTCTCCGGAGGGCGATGGCTGATGCAGTGAGCCCCCACACATGAGAAAACCATAAGCCCGGAGCCACAGCCCCGG
>CAMJRQ010000251.1 GCA_946408305.1 uncultured Prevotellaceae bacterium | reverse complement strand
GAATGCCGTTGCGCTCCATGAAGATGTAGGGAGCCATGGCGGGGTTCCACTTTCTTTTCAGGTGGCCGAAGTGACAGCCGGCCTCCAGAAGTGTATCAAAATTTGTTCTTGACATTGTTTGGTTTGTTTTTTTGTGTTTGTTTACGTTCCTTTTAATTCTGTTTTCGCGAGAATCAACCCGCGGGTAGTCCTCCGATTATTCCATACCTTATTTATTATAATAGGGCACAGGAGTCTCGCGGGTTTAGATGCTAAACTTTCACGCAGCCAGTCTCAGTCGGGCGGGATTAACGCTTACTGAACTGGAAGCGGCGACGTGCCTTGGGACGTCCGGGCTTCTTGCGCTCCACCTCGCGGCTGTCGCGTGTCATGAAACCTTCGGCGCGCAGGGTCTTCTTGTCGTCCTCGTTGATTTTCACCAGGGCGCGGGCGATGGCCAGGCGCAGGGCCTGCGACTGTCCGGTGTAGCCGCCTCCGTAGAGGTTCACCTTGATGTCATATTTCTCGGTAGCCTCGAGCAGAGCCAGGGGCTGCTTTACGACGAACTGCAGGATGGGGTTGGGGAAGTACTCCGTCAGGTCTCTCTTATTGATGGTAATCTTACCATTGCCCACGCTGACATAGACGCGAGCCACGGCGCTCTTGCGGCGGCCGATTGCATTAATTACTTCCATCGTCTCTGTTTATTTATAGAGGTTAATATCGATTGACTTGGGGCTCTGAGCCTGCTGCTTGTGCTCGGGGCCTTCGTAAATATAAAGGTTGTCAATCAGGCGGTTAGCCAGCTTGTTCTTGGGCAGCATGCCTTTCACCACCTTGCGAATCAGCTTCTCTGCGCCGTTGGGCTTGGCCAGGATGCTGGCGGGAGTAGCCTCGCGCTGGCCGCCGGGATAACCCGTGTAGGAGAGATACACACGGTCGGTCATTTTCTTGCCGGTGAGCTGAATCTTCTCGGCATTGACGATGATAACGTTGTCACCGCAGTCCACAAACGGAGTGAACTCGGGTTTGTACTTGCCTCGCAGCAACTTTGCCACCTTCGTGCACATGCGGCCCAGCACCTGGTCGGTAGCGTCCACTACGACCCATTCTTTCTTTGCCGTCACACGGTTCACATAGGTGGTCTTGTAACTCAATGTGTCCATTTCTTTTTTTTGTTTCTTTTTGTTCTACTTTTCTAATTCTCAGCGCGATTCACGAACCGTGCGCCAGGCCAAAGGCTACACTATTCACACGCACTTCGGGGCCCAATTTCGCCCCTTCAGACAATAATCGGCCTGCAAAGGTACGACTTTTTTCTCAATCGGCAAGCGATGGGCCCATTTTTTTCGTCGGACATCGGATGGGGCAAAAAACTTAAGGCCTTCGGCCTCCCCGTCAAACAGCGGCGGGAGCCTCACCCGGGACGCAATCGTTCCCGCGAGGCTCCCGCCGCTCCTTCCCCCGTTCCGCGGGGCTAAATCTCCACGAAGCCGGCGTTCCAGGCCTGGATGGAGGGCACGTCGATGTAGGCCTGGCCCTGCTCGTCGCGCTCCACACGGAGGCGGACGGGTTTCTGGCGCAGCTCGCGCCACACCACTCGCTTCACGCCCTGGGGCAGGGAGCGCAGCTGGAGCCGCACGGGGCCTTGCTCATCGATGCGGCAGTTGATGAGGCCGATGGTGCGCAACTGGCCCTGGGCATCGACGCGCGGAATGACCTGCCCGATGTAGGGCGACTGGCAGAGAACGGGTGCGGGGGCCTGGCGGTCCATCTGTTCGCGCCGAGCCTGAACGGCAGAACTGGGCTGGGAGTAGAAGTTGACGGGCTTGAGCTGCTCCGTCGTGAGGCTGCCGAGGCTGCGGCCCAGGCCGGGCAAGACGGGGATGCCCTGCGTGCCGAACTCGTAGAGGGGCATGTTGTCGTCGCCCTGGATGGCAAAGCCCACGGCCTGGGTCTCACGGTTGGCGCGGGCATAGCGGCGCAGCACGTCGGAGGCGTCGGCCAGGGGGCCCACCATCGAGCGGGCCATCGTCTGAGGAGTCTCTTCCCAGCGGTCGAGGACGTACATCGACACGGCGTTCATACCGTAGGCCAGGGCGGTGAAGTCCTCGAGCAGCACGGCTCTCGCCGTGCGCGAGCCGTAGTGGCGCGGCCAGCTCTCTATCTCGGGGCACCATGTCTCCACGTATTCGGGGCAGCCCAGCACGCGCATGTAGCGGGCGGCGTCCATGCTCTTCTCTATCTGATTGATGGGGTGCGAGCGGTCGTAATAGGCACCGCCGCCGGCGCGGTATCCCACCTTGTGGCCGCTCACTCGGGCGAGCGTCTGGAGCACCTCGCGCACCACGGTCGTGTCGCTGTCCCAGAAGGTCTTCTGATAGCCCATGTGCGTCTCGGGCGAGACGGCTTTGGTCTCCTGCGCGATAATCTCGGCCACGCGGCAGAGCGAGCCGATGGAGAACATCTTCCAGCGCTGGGCAAGCTCTTTGTCGCTGCCCATGGCCTGGTCAAGCTCCTGGCGGGTCCATTGGCGTGCCTCCTGCTGGCTGAAGTCGGCGAGGCAGGTGGCACACCAGCAACCGATGCGCGA
>CAMJRQ010000250.1 GCA_946408305.1 uncultured Prevotellaceae bacterium | reverse complement strand
AGGCCGGACTGGCCGACGAGGCACGCGCCCTGCTGCCCCATCGGCACGAGAACGCGCTCAACACGGTGGGCTACAAGGAACTCTTCCGCCATCTGGACGGCGAGTGGCCCCTCACGATGGCCGTGGAGCGAATCAAGAAGAATACACGCGTCTATGCCAAGAAACAGATGACATGGTTCCGGCGCGACCCCGACATTCACTGGTTCCCTGCCGACCAGGCGGAGGAGATTCTGCAATTCGTGGCACGGGAGGCCGAGCCTGCTAACGACACATCGCATGGAGAAACAGATTGACACCTCGTCGCCCGAGTTCCAGAACGCCCTCTCGGTGGTGCGCTTCACCCACCATTCGCTCTTCCTGACCGGCAAGGCCGGCACGGGCAAGAGCACCTTTCTGCGCTATGTGGTGGAGCAGAAGTGGAAGAAATCGGTGGTGCTGGCGCCCACGGGCATAGCCGCCATCAATGCGGGTGGGAGCACGCTCCACAGTTTCTTCAAGTTGCCCTTCCACCCCCTGGTGCCCCACGACCCGCGCTTCTCCACCTCCTCGCGGCTGCGCGATTTCCTGAAATACCGGCGCAGCCACATCAAGCTGCTCCAGCAGGTGGAGCTCATCATCATCGACGAGATATCCATGGTGAGGGCCGACATCATTGACTTCATCGACCGCCTCCTGCGCGTCTATTGTCACAACATGCGCGAACCCTTCGGCGGAAAGCAGATGCTCTTCATCGGCGACATATTCCAGCTGGAGCCCGTGGTGAAAAGCGACGAATGGGAGATTCTGAACCGCTTCTACCCCAACCCCTACTTCTTCTCGGCCCACGTCTTCGACGAGATGAGGCTCGTGAGCATCGAGCTGCGCAAGGTATTCCGCCAGAAAGACGCCGGCTTCATCGCCGCACTCGACCACATACGCTGCAACCAGGTGTCAGACCTCGAGCTGCAACTGCTCAACACGCGCTACGAAGCAGAACCGGAGGCCGACAAGCCCGACGGGTTGAACATCCTGCTGGCCACGCGACGCGACAACGTAGACTACATCAACGAGGAGCACCTGGCCCGGCTGCCCGGCAATGCCGTCCAGCTCCACGGCCTCATCAAGGGCGACTTCCCCGAGGCCTCGCTGCCCACGCTCCTGCAGCTCGACGTGAAGGAGGGGGCACAGATCATCTTCATAAAGAACGACCCCGAACGCCGCTGGGTGAACGGCACCCTGGGCATCCTCTCGCACATCGACACCGAGAACGGCACACTGGACATCATCACCGACAACGGCGAGGAAGTCTGCGTGGAGCCCGAGCAATGGAGCAACATGCGATACGAATACGACGAGCGCGAGAAGAAAATCATCGAGCACGAGCTGGGCACCTTCACCCAGTTCCCCATCCGACTGGCATGGGCCATCACCATCCACAAGAGCCAGGGCCTGACGTTCCCGCGCGTGACCATCGACTTCTCGGGCGGCACGTTTGCCGGCGGACAGGCCTACGTGGCCCTGAGCCGCTGCACCTCGCTCGAGGGTGTCACGCTCCGCCGCCCCCTCATGCGGTCCGACGTGTTCGTGCGCCCCGAGGTGGTGGAGTTTGCCCAGCGCTACAACAACGAGGCCGACTTGCAGCGAGCCCTCCAGACAGCCAAGGCCGACCGCGAATATGCGGCCGCTGCACAGGCTTTCGACCAGGCCGACTTTCAGTCGTGCCTGGACCACTTCTTCGTGGCCATCCATGCGCGCTACGACATCGAGAAGCCCCACATACGCCGGCTGATTCGCCGCAAGCTGGGCATCATCCGACAGCTGCGCGACGAGCGCAACGCCATGCACGAACGCCTGAAGCAGCAGGAGCGGAAGCTGCAACAGCTGGCACGCGAGTTTGTGGCACTGGGCGACGAGTGCGCCACACAGGCCCACAACGACAAGGCGGCCGTGGCCAACTACACGAAGGCCCTCGAGCTACACCCCACGAGCATCGAAGCGCTGGTGCGGCGCGCCGACACACTGCTGCACATGGGCGAGGAGCACGACGCCTTGAGCGACCTGAACGAGGCCGTCAGGCTCGCCCCAAAATCATACAAGGCGGCGCTCAACCGCGGGCGCGCCTTCCTCTCGCTCAGCCTGTGGGACGAGGCCATCAACGACCTGCAACGTGCTTCGAGTCTGAAGCCCGAACACCCGCGAGCCTACGAACTTCTGGGCGACGCCCATTCGAGAAAGGGCGACGAGGAGACGGCGGCCATGTATTGGCAACTGGCCGAGCAGCTGAAGAAGAAGAAACGGAAGGAATGAAATGTTAAAACGTAAACATTTCTTCCCGCATAAAAATTTCCAGCCTCATCTCACCCATCCAAAACCGACGTGAAAAACGGTGAGAAAAGATGAGCCTCGTTGCGCCCCGAAACTTTCTCAAATCTACCGAAATTTTAACCCCTTGAAAATCAAGCCTTCAAAATTTCCGTTTTTGGCTTGCGGCGCGGGGTTTCGTCCAAAACAACGCGTTGTTACGACAAACGCACCACGGAGTTTTGCCCAAAACAACGTGCAACGTGAACCCCAAAAGCCCACCTTTCGGGCACAG
>CAMJRQ010000249.1 GCA_946408305.1 uncultured Prevotellaceae bacterium | reverse complement strand
ACCTTGTCGAAGAACTCTTGCTCCGTCAGGAGCGTGGGGTCAGCCTGGCGTTCCTTCAGCAATTTCTTGGCATAGCGCGTCAAGCGTTTCATCAGCGGCTCGCTGTCGGCTATGGCGCCTATGCTCTGCCACAGCTCGGTGTTCATCGCGTTTAATTGTGCAGCTGTCATAACCTTTGGTTTTTATCTTCCTTGCAAAAGTACGATAATTATTGTTCCGCTCCAAATCTTCGGGCCGGAAAACCTCGCCCTCTCAAACCAGCAGACTGCGAATGGAGTCGCGCATGACCAGGCTGGGAGCCATGAGCATCTTCACGTTGGCCGAGGTGCCGTGCTCGATGCTCTCGGTGAGCACCTTCACGGCCGCCGTACAGATCTCGTCGACGGGCTGCACCACGCGGGTGATGGGCGGGTTGGTGTAGTTGAGGAACTGACTGTCGTCGAACGAGATGAGCGAGATGTCGGCGGGAGCATGGAGGCCCATCTCGTTCAGGGCTCGCAGCACGCCGAGCATCAGGAAGTTGTTCAGCGTGAAGATGGCCGTGGGCGGGTTGGCCGAGTTCAGGGCCAGCATCGTGTCTACGTATCCCATCTGCTCGAGCGAACCGGAGTCGCCGATGGTCACCTCGACGCCCTCCTCGCGGGCGATGTCGAGGGTGCCGCGCACGCGCTCTTTCGTCGGCTCGTAGTCGGGGCCTACCTTCAGGCAGAGCACCCGCCGGTGGCCGTGGTCGATGAGCTGTCGCATGGCCATGCGTGCGCCCTCGTAGCTGTCGGTGGAGATGTAGGAGAGGCCGCCGTCGGTCAGATAACGGTCCACCTGTATGAGGGGCACGTGCTCGGCCGCCTCTTGCAGAATCTGGGGCGAGAGTGTGTTGGGCGAGATGATGATGCCGTCGAGCTGGCGCCGAATCATGGTGCTGATGGACTTTGCCTCGATGTCGTCGTGGCCCATCGTGGCCACGACGGAGACCAGATAGCCATGCTTGTAGGCCTCGGCAATGATGGCCGACGAGAGCCGGCCGAAGAACGTGTATTGCAGATGGGGGACGATGAGTCCGATGGTGCGGCTCGTCTGGTTGCGCAACTGTTGCGCGATGAAGTTGGGCCGATACTGCACTTTCTCGCACAGTCGCAGTATGCGCTGCACCGTTTCATCGCTGATGCGATACTCCTTGGCCTTGCCGTTCAACACGCGCGAAACCACCGATTTGGAGTACCCCGACATCCGTGCGATGTCGTCTAAGGTTTTCTTTTTCATCTGCCTTGCAGTAGGGGGTGTGATTGCACAATTTTGCGCAAAGTTCGGAAAACTCTGCCGATTACGCAAGCATCCATGCAATTTTTCTCTGCCCGACAGGTAAATAATTTCATGCAAGGCAGTGAAATTCCCTTTACATTTCGCGCTTCACAGATTGGCGGAAAGTTCAGCCCAGCCCGAAATGCCAAAGAGTTTCAGCCAACGCAACGTGTTCTTCCGGCCCACGCAACGTGTTGCGTTTGCCCCTGGAACACGTTCTTTCGCAGAAAATCCCGGTTTCATCGGGAAAAACCGAATTTTGGGAGTGCTGATTATCAAATGGTTCTGATTTTAGAATTTTGAATTTTGAATTGCGGCGCACCATTGTGCACCGTTTCTAACCGTTGCTCACCTCGTTTTTCGAGGGGGCAAAAACGAGGTGGTGCAACCAAGAGGTAAAAAAAGTTTATTCCGCCGCGCCTTCGTTCTTTACAAGCGGAGCTTCTCGTCTCCAGCACATGCCAATGAGCGTGTTGGCAGCGGACATTTCCCCCTGAGCGGGGCTGCAAGCCCTCGGTTCGGAGCAAATCGAGTCGTCTTTAGCCTCGGAAACGAGCCGATCTGACGGCCTTATTGCATGAAAATGATAGATTTTTGAAAAAAAATCGCTGTTTCGTTTGCACGTAACAAAAATTTTGTTGACCTTTGCGCAAACGATTGTGCTAAATCCCATAAAAGGCTCTGCTCCGGCAACGGGACAAGCAGCGCGAACCTACGAAGTAAACAACCACTAACTTTCAATCACTTTTAAATTAAGCGTTTCATTATGAAAAGACTTTTTCAAATGCTCGCTGCGATGTTCGCCGTCGCAACGGCTTCGCACGCCATCAACCAAGTGGATGGTGTGTATCAGATCGGCACCGCCGACGAGATGCTCGAGTTTGTCAGTCTCGTGAACGGTGGCGAGGTCTCGGCCAGCGCCGTGCTCACGGCCGACGTGACCGTCACCTTCCCCGACAACGTCATGATTGGCGTGGGCGGCAAGGACTACAAGGGCACCTTCGACGGCCAGGGCCACCGGCTCACCGCCACCGTAAACCGCTCGGGCGACGGATGCGGCCTCTTCGCCAACATCGCCTCGGAGGGCAAGGTCTGCAACCTTATCATCGACGGCACCATCACCGGCACCACGGGCACCGGCAGCGTGGCCTGGCAGAACTTCGGCACGATTGAGAACATCCTCAGCCTGGCCACCATCCATGCTGCAGGCTACAGCGCCGGCATCACCTGCGCCAGCCAGGGCAGCGCCGTCTATCGCAACTGCATCTTCGCCGGCACCATCGACTGCGGC
>CAMJRQ010000248.1 GCA_946408305.1 uncultured Prevotellaceae bacterium | reverse complement strand
ACCCCTCGAAAACCGTCGTGAGGAACGGTGAGATTCGGTGCGCCACGGTGTGCCGCAATTTAAAATTCAAAATTCAAAAATCAAAACCCTCTGGCTCTCAATACTCCTGAAAATCGATTTTTCCCGATGAAACCGGGATTTTCTGCGAAGGAATGGGGTTCTCGGGCAAACGCAACGTGTTGCATCGGCCATCGCAACGTGTTGCGTTTTCCAGATCTCTAAGGTATTTCGCTCCGGGAAGAACTTTCCGTCGAAACAGAAAGGCTGAAATGTAAGGAAAAAGTCACACAAAGAAGCCCGGGAGCGGAGCCTTGTCGTGCTCCCCTCCCGGGCTTTTTCGTGAGTCGGGCGTAGCGTCGTGCTACTCGAGCGTCTCGGCGTATTCCATCTCGCCCTCCACCACCCATCGGAGGTCGTCGGGCGAGAAAGTGCCCATCTTGTCCTTGGCAGCGGTCTTGGCCAGGTGCTGGGCCACCTGCTCGATGTCTATCTCGATGCAGCCTTCGGCGTCGGGGGCGGCGTCGAGCAGTCCGCTGTTGGTGTAGTACTCCGAGAGCACGTCGAGGAAGTAGTAGAGCTCCTCGTCGGTGAAGTGCTCCTTGAGCTCCTGGGGCAGGTAGTTGCGGATGAATTCCACGGTCAGGCGGTCGTCCTCGGCCTCCTGAAACAGTTCTTCGTCGAGCGTCATGGCGATTTACGGTTTAGGGGTTTACAGTATTGCCTTGAGCTTCTCCTCGAAGACGGCTCGCTGGGCGGCGCCCACCTGCTTGTCCACCACCTCGCCGTCCTTCAGGAAGAGGATGGTGGGGATGTTGCGCACGCCATACTTCATGGCCAGCTCCTCGTCTTCCTCGATGTCGCACTTGCCGATGATGGCCTGTCCCTCGTAGTCCTTGGCGAGGGCTTCGATGATGGGGCCTACCATGCGGCAGGGGCCGCACCATGTGGCCCAGAAGTCGAGCACGATGGGTTTTCCGGTGTTGATGAGAGCCTGGAGGTTCTCGCTTGTGATTTTTTGTGCCATAGCTATTGATGTTTAAATGTTGAAATGTTTGAATGTCAGAATGCGGAGGGGGTCAGCCGATGGTGTAGGAGAGCTCGGGCGTGTCGTCGAGCAGGTTGATGAGGTCGCGGCTGACGTTGACTCTGTGCTTGCGGGCCGAGAGCGTGACCACCTCGCCGTCCTGGTCGATGAGGCAGAGGCGCAGCTGGGCCTGCCCCTTGTTCTCGAGCGCCAGACGGTTGATGACGAGCGCCGTGTTCTCGGTGACGTGGTCGGCCTTGGCGGTGATGGTGAGCTGCTGTATGGCGCGGTCCTTGATGTCGGTGAGGTATTCGATGGCGCCGATGCGGAGCTCCTTGCGGCCGGGGCTGAAGTCGGCGGGCTGGATGCGTGCGCGGATGAGGAGCGAGCTCCCCACCTGCATGTGTCCCTGCCAGCGGCTCCATTCCTGGCCGAAGAGGGCCACCTCGCCCGAGCCGCTGTAGTCCTCGATGGTGACGATGCCGAAGGGCTTGCCGCGCTTGGTCACCGCGTTGCGCACGCCGGTGACGATGCCTCCGAAGGTAGCCTCGCCCTCGGGCAGCGCGTCGAGGTCGGTCAGCTGGGTCATCTGGAGTGTGCAGATGCCGTGGGGGCGCTGCTGCAGGATGACGTAGTAGTCGTCGAGCGGATGTGCGCTCAGGTAGATGCCCACCAGCTCGCGCTCGCGGTTGAGGCGTTCGAGCGGTGTCCAGGGCTCGCCCACTTCGGGGATGGCCGGCGTGGTCGTCTCCACCATGTCGAACCCTCCGAAGAGGCTGTTCTGCGCCTCCTGCTGCGCCAGCTGGTAGTTGGTGCCGTAGCGCACGAGGGTGTCCAGGAAGACCTCGCCATTGGCGTTCTTGGCCATCATCTGCTCGCGCGTAATCTGGGGTGCGAAGGTGTCGAGGGCTCCACTCAGGGCCAGGCTCTCGAGCCCGTTGCGCTTCACGGTGTTCATGGAGACGCGCTGCACGAAGTCGAAGATCGACCGGAAGGGACCGCCCTTCTCGCGCTCCTTGATGATGGCCTCGACGGCCGAGTCGCCCAGGCCCTTGATGGCGCCCAGGCCGAAGCGTATGTTGCCGTCTTCGTCGACCGAGAACTTCTGCCGGCTGTGGTTGATGTCGGGGCCCAGACAGCTCAGTCCGATGGTGCGGCACTCGTTCATCAGCTTGGTGATTTCCTTGATGTCGGAGAGGCAGCGGCTCATCGAGGCGGCCATGTATTCCGAGGGGAAGTTGGCCTTCAGGTAGGCCGTCTGATAGGCCACCCACGAGTAGCAGGTGGCGTGGCTCTTGTTGAAGGCGTAGGAGGCAAACTTCTCCCAGTCGGCCCATATCTTCTCCAGCTTGGCGGGGTCGTGCCCGTTCTCCTGTCCCTGCTTGATGAACTTGGGCTTCAGGTGGTCCAGCTTGTCGCGCTGCTTCTTTCCCATGGCCTTGCGCAGGGTGTCGCTCTCGCCGCGGGTGAAGTTGGCCAGCTGGCGGCTGAGCAGCATGACCTGCTCCTGATAGACGGTGATGCCGTAGGTGTCCTTCAGATACTTCTCCATGCAGGGGATGTCGTA
>CAMJRQ010000247.1 GCA_946408305.1 uncultured Prevotellaceae bacterium | reverse complement strand
CTTTCGGTAACCGAGGGTACTCGCTTGCGAGCACCCTCGGAGAACAAGTACCCCCAAATAGTAAACGACCCTGGAGGGGTCGAACAGCATGTAGCCTGGCTTGATGCTGTTCGACCCCTCCAGGGTCGCGCTGTTTTGGGGCATTACCGATGCCGAGGGTGCGTGCTCGCGCACGTACCCTCGGTTACCGATAGGTGGACGCCTTCAGCGTCCTGAGGTTGCGATTCGATTTTCCCCGGACACCAATAATTCCTGTTTCCTTTATTTCTTCCAGAACTCCTCGATTTCCTCGAGCGTCTTGCCCGTGGTGTCGGGCACGTGGCGCCACATAATATAAAGATAGGGCAGGCACATCAGCGCGAAGAAGAAGAAGGTGCCGGCCGGCGTCATGCGCTCCAGCATGAGGGGTGTGAGCTGCCCAATCAGGTACGTGCCCACCCACAGCGCCAGCCCGGCGATGGACATGGCCAAGCCGCGCACGCGGTTGGGATACATCTCGCTGAGCAGCACGAAGACCACTGCGCTGATTGAGATGGCCGTGCAGAAGACATAGAGCAGGAAGAACGTCAGCAGGAAACCCGTGGGAAGCCCCCACTGGTTGCCCCAGGCAAAGTATGTCCCGATGGCCACGAGGCACACAATCATGCCGCTCACGCCCCACCATACGAGTTGCTTGCGTCCCACGCGGTCGATGATGAGCAGCGCAATCACCGTGGTCAGCATGTTCACCACGCCCACGAGCACCGTGGACAGCAGCGAGCCCTCGCTCGAGAGGCCTGCGTCCTGGAAAATCTCGGGCCCGTAGTAGAGCACCGCGTTCACGCCCATGAACTGGCCCAGGATGGCAATGGCGCTGCCCACCAGCACGGCCTTCACGATGCCCCGCTCGCGCAGCGCCCGCCATTCCTCGCTGTTGTCCTTGCGTTCGCCGCGCACCGCCAGCCAGCGCGGGCTCTCGGGGATGAAGAAGATGAGCAAGAGGAAGAGCAAGTCGGGCACCGTCTCGAGCCCCAGCATGCCCCGCCAGTATTCGTTGTTGAACATGCGCTCGGCCAGTCCGCCGCCCGTGGCCGATACGTCGGCCCCACGCAGCACCAGATAGTTCATCAGATAGGCCAGCAGGAAGCCCATGGTCACCGCCAGCTGATAGAGCGACACCATCGTGCCGCGCCGTTCGGCCGGCGAGACCTCCGAGATATAGACCGGCGAGACAATCGACACCACGCCGATGCCGAATCCGCCGATGATGCGATACACCACCAGCTCCGCAAAACTGCCGCACACGGCGCATCCGATGGCCGAGATGCTGAACATCAGCGCCGAGATGAGCATCGTGCGCTTGCGGCCCAGAAAGTCGCTCAGCATGCCGGCCACGCCGACACCCAGAATCGAGCCGATGAGCGCACAGCCCACATACCAGCCCTTAGAAATCTCGGAGAGGGAAAACTGGTCGGACACGATGCGCGTGGTGCCCGAGATGACGGCCGTGTCGTAGCCGAAGAGGATGCCGCCCAGCGCGGCCACGAAGGCGACAAACCAGATGCGCCGCCCTGTCATGTTCGTTTCTTTCATAGCGTCTTGATATTTTTCGTTGCACAAAAGTACCGTTTTTTTTCCACAGCCCCAAATTAAATCCCTGCCGTCGGCCCCAATTCTCGTAGAAAAAGCGTAAATTTGTGCCACACAAACAAAATCTGAAGACTACAATGATGACAAAGACTGATTTCGAGAACATGGCCGCCCGCTACCGGGCCGAGCTCTACGACCGCGTGCTTCCCTTCTGGCTCAATCGCTCCCAGGACACCGAATACGGCGGCTACTTCACCTGCCTCAACCGCGACGGCAGCGTCTTCGACACCGACAAGTTCGTCTGGCTCCAGGGCCGACAGGTGTGGCTCTTCGCCATGCTCTACAACCAGGTGGAGAAGAACCCCGAGTGGCTCGCCTGCGCCCGTCAGGGAGCCGAGTTCCTCGAGAAGTACGGCCACGACGGCCATTACGACTTCTATTTCTCGCTCACCCGCGAGGGAAAGCCCATCATCCAGCCCTACAACATCTTCTCCAACACCTTCGCCTGCATGGCCTTTGCCCAGCTGGCCGTGGCCACAGGCTCTGAGCACTATGCCGACGTGGCTCGCCGCACCTTCCAGCGCATTCTCGACCGCCGCCAGAACCCCAAGGGGCAGTGGAGCAAGGCCGTGCCCGGCACCCGTCCCATGAAGGACTTCGCCCTGCCCATGATCATCTGCAACATGGCCCTCGAGGTGGAGCCCATCATTCAGGACAAGGCCCTGCTCGACCAGACCATTCAGGAAGCCCTCCATGAGGTCTTCGACGTCTTCTATCAGCCCCAGCTCGGCGTCATGGTCGAGAACCTGGCCCCCGACGGCTCCCTCCTCGACTGCTTCGAAGGTCGCCGCGTCAATCCCGGTCACGACCTCGAGGCCCTCTGGTTCATGATGAACCTCGGCCTGCGCCTCCATCGCCAAGACATCATCCAGCAGAGCATGGACATCGCCCTGCGCGTCATCAACTACGGATGGGACAAGGAATTCGGCGGCATCTTCTATTTTATGGACCGCAAGGGCTATCCCACCCAGGAACTCGAGTGGGACCAGAAACTCTGGT
>CAMJRQ010000246.1 GCA_946408305.1 uncultured Prevotellaceae bacterium | reverse complement strand
CTAAGCTCCCAGAAGGCTACGGCAGCCGCGGCAGCCACGTTGAGCGAGTCTACATCGTGCGACATCGGGATTCTCACCACATAGTCGGCCCTGGCAATCGTCTCGTGCGGCAGTCCGTCGCCCTCGGTTCCCATCACTATGGCCAGCCGTTCCTCGGCCGCCAGACTTGGACTGTCCAGCGGGATGGAGTCGTCGCTCAGGGCCATTGCAGCCGTCTTGAATCCGTATTGGTGCAGGCTTTCCAGGTCATCGTCCATCCACGTCCAGGGCACCAGGAACACGCTCCCCATCGACACCCTTACGGCACGTCGGTTGAACGGGTCGCACGAATTCCGCGTCAGCAGCACGGCATCAATCCCCAGGGCCGCTGCCGAGCGGAAGATGGCCCCGATGTTGGTGGTGTCCACCACGCCGTCGATAACCACAATCCTGCGCCCGTCCCTGCACACATCTTCTATCGTTGGAGCCTGCGGCCTCCGCATGGCACACAGCACGCCCCGCGTCAGCACATAGCCCGTCAGTTGTGAGAGCAGTTCGCGCTCGCCGGTATATACGGGAATGTCGCCGCAACGCGCTATCAGCGGGGCTGCATCACCCTCTATGTGCCGCTTCTCGCAGAGCATGGCCAGCGGTTCGTAGCCCGCATTCAGGGCCACGTTGATTACCTTCGGACTCTCGGCTATGAAGATTCCCTTCTCCGGTTCCAGCCTGTTGCGCAGCTGGGCCTCGGTGAGCGCCCCGAACATTTCCACGCGGGGGTCGCCGAGCGATGCTATTTCTATGATTGCCATGTTTTTTCTGTTGCCGTTTGTATTTTCGTGGCTCCAAAGCTATCTACTCCCCTCCATTTAGGGAGGGGCAAGGGGGTGGGTCTTCCTTTGGGAGGCTTACAATTTATACAGTTTTTGCTTCAAGCACTTGCGTGATGCCCTGCTCGCGATGGCAGATGCGCACCTCTACCCCGAACTTTGCATGAATGTGCTCGGCCAAGTGCTGGGCACTATACACCGAACGATGCTGACCGCCGGTGCAGCCGAAGCAGAACATGAGCGAGGTGAAGCCACGCTGGATGTAGCGGCGCACGTGGGCATCGGCCAGCCGGTAGATATTGTCGAGGAAAGTGAGGATTTCGCCGTCGTCCTCGAGGAAACGGATGACCGGCTCGTCGAGTCCCGTCAGCTTCTTATATGGCTCGTAGCGGCCGGGATTGTGGGTACTGCGGCAGTCGAACACATAGCCGCCTCCGTTGCCGCTCTCGTCGTCGGGGATGCCCTTGCGATAGGAGAAGCTGAACACCTTCACCACGAGCGGGCCCTTGCCATCGTATTTCGAGAAGGTGGCCGGTCCGTCCTGCGGATGCGCCTTGTAGGGATTGTCGGTGGTGATGCGGTATCCGTCGGCACGGCTCAGGGCGGGCTGCTCTATCTGTGCAAACTGAGGCATTTCGGTGAGCCGGTTCAGCAACTCCACCAGATAGGGATACTGCCGCGAGAGCTGGTAGCCGAAGCCTCCGTTGCCTTCCTGCAGCAGCTCGCGCAGGTTCTGCATGGCCGGCGGAATGGAATCTATGAAATGCTTCTTGCGCTCGAAATAGCCGCGGAAGCCGTAGGCTCCCAGCACCTGCAAAGTGCGGAAGAGCACGAACAGGGCCAGCCGCTCGACGAAATGGCGGGTAGATGGCACCTCGGTATAGTTCTTCAGCGAATTATAGTATTCCATCACCAGTTCGCGGCGCAGCTTATGCGGATAGCGGGCCGAGGCCTGCCAAAGGAACGAGGCCAGGTCGTAATAGTACGGACCGCGCCGGCCGCCCTGGAAATCGATGAAATAGGGTGTTGGGTGTTGGGTGTTGGGTGTTGGGTGTTGGGTGTTGGTAGAGACCATCATCACGTTGCGGGCCTGGAAATCGCGGTAGAGGAAGTAGTCGCCGTCTTCGGCCGTCAGGTCTTTGGCCAGCATACGGAAATTGGCCTCGAGCTTCAGTTCGTGGAAATCCAGGTCGGTAGGCTTCAGGAAACAATACTTGAAATAGTTGAGGTCGAACAGCACGCTATCCTGTCCGAAAGCCGGCTGCGGATAGCAGTTCTGCCAGTCCAGTCCGTGGGCTCCCCTCACCTGTATGTTGGCCAGCTGGCGGATGGTCATGCGCAGCAGTTCACGCTCGCGCTTGTTATATCGGCCTCCGGCCTCTCGCCCACCCCTCAGTTCGTCGAATAGCGATACCGTGCCCAGGTCTTCCTGCAGATAGCAGAGCTCGTCGTCGCTGGCAGCAAACACCTGCGGCACCGGCAACTGGCGCATCTTGAAATGACCGGCCAGGTAGATGAAGGCATGGTCTTCGTCGCGGCTGTTGCCGATGACTCCCACCACGGTATGGCCTTCGTCATCGAAAAAACGGTAATACTGGCGGTTGCTGCCGGCTCCGGGCAGTTTCTCCACCTTTGCAGGCTGGTGCCCGCTCCATTTCTCGTAGAGTGCAATCAGATTATCCATATTGCCGGCAAAGGTAGTGAATATTTTGAAATAAAGGAAGCGAGACGCTGAGAAAAATGATAAAAACAAAAAAAATCGGATGTCATCACGACGCCCGATTTTCAAAAAACAAACTACTTAAAAACTAATCTACTAAAACA
>CAMJRQ010000245.1 GCA_946408305.1 uncultured Prevotellaceae bacterium | reverse complement strand
CCTCTTCGTCTTCATTTGGGCGAGTGCCCTGGCCGGCACGGTGGCCAGCTTCCGCCACCTGGAGGAGCACAGCAATGTGGAGACCGCCTGCTTCGTCCTGATGGGGCTCAGCGTGGTGGTGGCGTTCAAGCCCCTGCTGCGGAACATCGGCCTGCTGCCCATGGCTTGGATAGTGGCCGAGGGCGTCTGCTACATCACCGGCGCCGTCTTCTATACGCTCCACCGCCGCCCCTACATGCACAGCCTCTTCCATTTCTTCGTCCTGGCCGGCTCGGTCTGCCACATCGTGGCCGTCTGGCGCGTGCTGCTGGCGCTCTGATTTTCGCTTGGGGCAGGGGAAAAATAAAAAAATGTGCAGGGGTGATGCCTGCACATTTTTCTGTCGGAAAGAGGAGACTCGAACTCCCGACCCCTACGTCCCGAACGTAGTACGCTACCAACTGCGCTACTTTCCGAAAGGCCCTAAAGCCGATGCAAAGGTACGGCTTTTTCTCGGAATAGAGATACGAAATCCATATTTTTTTAAAATTATTTGCTAAAAAGTTGCACGGGTCGAAAAAACTACCTACCTTTGCAACCGCAATTGAGCCAAGAGCGGCCTTGCAACCCTTCTTAATGGTGTCATAGCTCAGTTGGTAGAGCAAAGGACTGAAAATCCTTGTGTCCCCGGTTCGATTCCTGGTGACACCACGGGCGAGGAAAGTGGCGGACGATTTTTCGTTCGCCGCTTTTTTTTTGCCCGCCCGAACCTTACCCGTTCAAAACCCTTCGCTATTTCTCCAGCGTGATGCCCATCAGCCCGATGACCACGTCGTTCGAGAGTGTCTCCAGGCGTAGGGATCGAAGTTCCTTCTTCCCTTGGAGCGGCATCTTCAGAATCTGGGCAGCGCCACCCGGGATGATTCGGTCCGTAGGCCTCAGTTCCGTCCGTTTCGATCCGTTTTGGGCCAGCGGCTCGAAGTCGGCCTCCACGGTGCGCGAGACCTTCCCGCTGTCCAGCATCACCCGGTAGGGCTTCTTCGGGGCCATCCAGAAGGCATAGTCGTCGCTGTAGTAGTCTATCTCCACCGAGCACCAGTTGATGGGATTCTCCAGAGGCATCACGTCCTCGCTTCCGTCCAGGTAGGTCACGGTGACCCGTCCGTTCTCAATGCGGCTCTGCATGCTGTTGGTGCTGCCTGCCATCAGCAGGTAGGCATAGCGGGCCTTGCCGCTGAGCGGTATGCTTGCCGCAGTCGGATAGTTGTCCCACAACGAGGTGTAGAGGATGTTGTGGCCCTGGGTCGGTGAGCGGAAACTTACGCCCAGGCCGGTGTCGAAGACATCGTCGGTGAGGCAGGAGCGGAAGCCGTCGTCCTCGATTGTGTGGTTTTCATGCGGGATGCACCATTCGCCGACTCCCTGTTTCGGAAGTTGCAGGGTGGTGACGGGCGGGCGCGGTGTCAGGTACTCGTTGCGATAGATGTCGTCCACGTTAGCGTTGAAGTAGGGCGTGAGGTCCACCATCCCGGCATGCTTCATGGCCTTGGGCGAAATGTCGTCGAGCCCCATGCGGCGCATGTATTGTTTGGAGGTGACATCCGCTCTTGGCGCACGGATGGCCTTATGCCGGATGGGGCGGGGGAGTTTCGTGCGGTCCACCGTAATGGTCTGCTTTTCCGCGTCGTTCCCAGCCACCTCGAGGTATGCTCCGCCGCCGGCACCGGCTTGTACCAGTATCTTCAGAGGCTGACGGAAGTGCTGCTCCACCTCGTAGATGTCCTTCTTGCCTTCGCGCCGGAAGGAATAGGAGAGATAGGGGGTGCGGATGGAGACCTCCTTCCAGTCGGCGGGGAAAGCCGGCTTGATGAAGCAACGCCCGTTGAGCGCGTCAGGGATGATGCCAAAGAGGCCGCAGATGATGGCGCGAGAGGAGATGCCCACATTGTCGGCAAAGTCGCGGAAGCGTTCCTTGTTTCCCTTGTCATAGTAGCTCGCGCAGCCGAAGTTGCCCGGGCATCCGCCCAGGTACATCTCGTCGAGCAGGTCGGCCTTCAGCAGGCGGAAACCGGAGTCGCTCCGCCCGGCCTGCAGGTAGGCCAGGGCCATGTTGGCAACCTCTTCGTGGGACACGTTGTTGGTGCTCCATACGTAGGGCATCCAGTCGGAGGTCGATATCGTATGGAGGTCTTTTTCGGGTGAAGACAAGTTGAGCCCCAGTTCCTTCACGGTGCGTGTGTCGTATGCATAGCGCACGGGGATGTGGGGAATGGAGCGATCCACGTAGCAAGTGGCTTGCCATGCCTGCTCGGGTGTGCAGGCTTCGCAGTCGATTGGCGTATAGATGCTCCAGATGGCCGCACTCTTGTGCAGGCGTTTCAGCCCCATCAGATCCTCATATTCGGCCCAGTAGCCCAGGTCTTCCATCCACAGGCGCTCGTTCATGGCCTTCAGGATGGCCTCGGCCTCTTCCCGGTAGGGCGCAGGATTCTCGCCGATAATCTCGGCGATGCGCGCTGCCAGCAGGTTGGCGCGGTAGTTGTAGGCCGAGGAGTGGGTCACGGCACCGCCGTTGTAATAAAGGGCGTCGCTGGCCCAGATGCAGCAGTAGGCGTCGTAGAGATGGTCGCCGTCAGGGTCGAAGTTGCGCTTTTCCC
>CAMJRQ010000244.1 GCA_946408305.1 uncultured Prevotellaceae bacterium | reverse complement strand
ACGAGTTCATACGTCCGAAACGAAATTGTCCTAATTGCCATCCCCGAACCATAAACATATTTTACCACCACTCTGCCGCCGCGCGAATTTACCCCCTCGGAAATGGGCGTGAGGAACGATTAGAAACGATGCGCCACGTGGCTTTTCAATTCAAAATTCAAAGTTCAAAATTCATAACCACTTAATAATCAGCGTTCCATTTTTTCGATTTTTTGCGACGAAACCGGGATTCGGGCCAACGCAGCGCGTTTCTCGGGCCGGAACAACGTGTTGCGTGGGGCAAAACAACGTGTTGCGTTGACCAAAACCCTTGACCGTTCTGACCGAGGTCGCGCTTTCCGCCAATCTGGAACGAACGTTTTGTAAGGAATATTCGCGCCCTGATGAAAGAATCCTTCGCAGCGACGCTCCCCTGCCCCGGCGCGGCCATCTTGTCCCGTTTTGCGACAACTTGGCCGCGGCCGGCGGTCTTGCACGCGGTTTGTTCCACCCGAGGGTGAATACATTTTATAAATAATAAAAAAGACTTACGACTATGAACCTGAACAAATTTACCATCAAGGCCCAAGAGGCCGTACAAGAGGCGGTCGCCCGGGTTCAGCGCCAGGGACAGCAAGCCGTGGAGCCCGAGCACCTGCTCTCAGGCGTGCTCCAGAAAGGCGAGCAGGTCATAAACTTCCTGTTTCAGAAACTCGGACTGAACACGACGCTGCTGCGCCAGGCCGTGGACGCCCAGATAGGCAGTCTGCCGAAGGTGCAGGGCGGCGAGCCCTACCTGAGCCGCGAGGCCAACGCCGTGCTCCTGAAGGCCGAGGACCTGGCCGCCAAGCAGGGCGACGAATACGTCTCGCTCGAACACTTGCTCGAGGCCATACTGGCCACCCCGTGCACGGCATCGAAGATGCTCAAGGACATGGGCATGACCGAGGACGAGCTGCGCAAAGCCATCGGCGAGCTGAGGGGCGGAGAGCGGGTGACCTCGCAGTCGAGCGAAGACACCTATCAGAGCCTCTCGAAGTATGCACGCAACCTGGTGGACGAGGCCCGCGCCGGCAAGCTCGACCCCGTCATCGGCCGCGACGAGGAGATACGCCGCGTGCTGCAAATCCTCTCACGACGCACGAAGAACAACCCCATCCTCATCGGCGAGCCCGGCACGGGAAAGACGGCCATCGTCGAGGGACTGGCACACCGCATCCTGCGCGGCGACGTGCCCGAGAACCTGCGCGACAAGCAGCTCTTCTCGCTCGACATGGGCGCCCTCATCGCCGGAGCCAAGTATAAGGGCGAATTCGAGGAGCGGCTGAAGAGCGTGGTCAACGAGGTGACCAAGAGCGAGGGGCGCATCATCCTCTTCATCGACGAGATTCACACCCTCGTGGGCGCCGGCAAGAGCGAAGGCGCCATGGACGCTGCCAACATACTGATACCCGCGCGGGCCCGAGGCGACCTGCGCAGCATCGGAGCCACCACGCTCGACGAATACCAGAAATACTTCGAGAAGGACAAGGCGCTGGAGCGACGCTTCCAGACGGTCATGGTGGACGAGCCCGACACGCTCTCCTCCATCTCCATCCTGCGCGGACTGAAGGAGCGCTACGAGAACCACCACCGCGTCAGAATCCAGGACGATGCCATCATCGCGGCCGTGGAGCTCTCGCACCGATACATCACCGAACGCTTCCTGCCCGACAAGGCCATCGACCTCATGGACGAGGCCGCTGCCAAGCTGCGCATGGAGCGCGACTCGGTGCCCGAGGAACTCGACGAGAAGCAGCGACGGCTCAAGCAGCTCGAGATTGAGCGCGAAGCCATCCGGCGCGAGGGCGACAGCGAGAAACTGGAGAGCCTCAGCCGCGAGATAGCCTCGCTGCAAGACGAGGTCAACAGCTTCAAGGCCAAGTGGATGGGCGAGAAGAAACTGCTCAACCAGATACAGCAGAACAAGCAGCAGATAGAACAGCTGAAGTTCGAAGCCGAGCGGGCCGAGCGCGAGGGCAACTACGCCCGCGTGGCCGAGATTCGCTACGGCCAGCTGCAACAGCTCGAACAGGAGATAAGCGACATCCAGAAGAAGCTCGCCGAGGCTCAGGGCGGCCAGGCCATGGTGAAGGAGGAGGTGACGGCCGACGACATTGCCGACGTGGTCTCGCGCTGGACGGGCATCCCCGTCTCCCGCATGATGCAGAGCGAGCGCGAGAAGCTGCTCCACCTCGAGGACGAGCTGCACCGCCGCGTCATCGGGCAGGACGAGGCCATCGAGGCCGTGAGCAACGCCGTGCGACGCAGTCGCGCCGGACTGCAGGACCCCAAGCGGCCCATCGGCTCGTTCATCTTCCTGGGAACCACCGGAGTGGGCAAGACCGAGTTGGCCAAGGCGCTGGCCGACTACCTCTTCGACGACGAATCGATGATGACGCGTATCGACATGAGCGAGTATCAGGAGAAGTTCTCCGTCACGCGACTCATCGGAGCCCCTCCAGGCTACGTGGGCTACGACGAGGGCGGACAACTCACCGAGGCCGTGCGCCGCAAGCCCTACCAGGTGGTGCTCTTCGACGAGATTGAGAAGGCGCATCCCGACGTGTTCAACACGCTGCTGCAGGTACTCGACGACGGACGACTGACCGACAACAAGGGCCGCACGGTGAA
>CAMJRQ010000243.1 GCA_946408305.1 uncultured Prevotellaceae bacterium | reverse complement strand
ATGTTGTCCATCGGTTCGCCTTGTCCCATGAACACCACGTTCGTCAGCCTCTCCCGTTCGGGGAGCGAGAATATCTGGTTCAGGATGTCGCGCACGCTGAGGTTGCCCTCGAAGCCCTGTCGGCCCGTCATGCAGAAGCGGCAGCCCATGCGGCAGCCCACTTGGGTGCTCACGCAGAGCGTGGCCCGCTCGCCCTCGGGGATGAAGACGCTCTCCACGAAGCGCCCTCCTTCGGTGGGGAAGAGGTATTTCACCGTCCCGTCCTGGCTGCGCTGGCTCGCTGCCGGCCCGTGTCCGCCCACCTCGTAATCCTGCTCCAGCCGTTGCCGGGCCTTCTGCGAGAGGTTGGTCATCAGCCCGATGTCGTTCACTCCGTGGCCGTAGACCCACTGCGCCAGCTGCCCCGCGGCAAAGCGAGGCAGTCCGGCTTCGGCCGCCACCGCCCGCAGCTCGTCCATCGTCATGCCCAGCAGCGCTCGTTTCATCTCTTTCGTGTCATTATTTCCCACAAAAGTACAGCTTTATTCCGAATCTTTGGCCCTCCCGAGGCCAAAAACACGTTTTTTTATCATTATTCCCCCGCTCGGGCGTGGCCGTTTCGCCCAAAAGTGCTAACTTTACGTCGCAAATTCGCACAAACAAACAAAAAAAACCGATTCATCATGAAGCTAAATCCGAGAAATCTCCTCTCAGCGCTGTTCCTGTCTGCTGCCCTCCTCAGTGTGCAGCACCTCGCAGCCCAGAGCCTGAGCCCCTCCACCCGTTGGCATTGGGACGAGGGCACCATCGTCGTCGACACTCCCCAGCGCCCCGCCGGCCAGCAGCACGCCGTCGGCCTCGCCGCCCCCCGCCTCTCCACCGTCCGCGTGGGCTTCGTCGGCCTCGGCATGCGCGGCCCCGGAGCCGTCAACCGTTTCACCCACATCCCCGGCGTCCAGATTGTAGCCCTCTGCGACTACGAGGAGCAGCGTGCCGAGCGCTGCCAGCGCTATCTGCGCCAGGCCGGACTGCCCCCCGCCGTCGTCTACAGCGGCGAGAAGGGCTACGAAGAGCTCTGCCGACGCCCCGACATCGACCTCGTCTACGTGGCCACCGACTGGGACCACCATTTCCCCGTGGCCAAGTGCGCCCTCGAGAACGGCAAGCACACCGTCGTCGAGGTGCCCAGTGCCATGAACCTCGAGCAGTGCTGGGAGCTCATCAACCTCACGGAGCGCACACGCCGCCACTGCATGATTCTCGAGAACTGCTGCTACGACTGGTACGAGCTCACCGCCCTCAACATGGCCCAGCAGGGCGTCTTCGGCGAGATTGTCCGTGCCGAGGGAGCCTACATCCACAACCTCTCTCCCTTCTGGGACGAGTATTGGACCAACCCCGACGGCTCCGACCCCGACAGCCTCGGCTGGCGACTGAAGTATAACCAGGAGAACCGCGGCGACGTCTATGCCACCCACGGACTCGGCCCCGTGGCCCAGGCCATGAACATCCACCGCGGCGACCGCTTCACCACCCTCGTGGCCATGGACACCAAGAGCGTCGTCGGCCGACGCCTCGTCAAGGAGCGCACCGGCAGCGAGCCCCGCGAGTTCCGCAACGGCGACCACACCACCACACTCCTGCGCACCGAGCAGGGCAAGGTCGTCGAGATTCAGCACGACGTCATGACCTACGCCCCCTACAACCGCCTCTACAAGCTCTATGGTACCGACGGCTACGCCACCAAGTATCCCGAGCCCCACTATGCCCTGGCCGGCACCGCCATGAAGCAGACCGGCGTGCCCCAGATTGACAAGCTCGACACCCACGCCTTCATGTCGGCCGACCAGCAGAAAGAGCTCGAGCAGAAGTATCGCCACCCCATCCTCACCCACTACGGCGAGATGGCCAAGCGCGTCGGCGGCCACGGCGGCATGGACTTCATCATGGACGCACGCCTCGTCTACTGCCTCCAGAACGGGCTCCCGCTCGACATGGACGTCTACGACCTCGCCGAGTGGTGCTGCCTGGCCGAGCTCGGCTCCCTCTCCATGGACCACCACAATGCCGCCGTGCGCTTCCCCGACTTCACCCGCGGCTACTGGAACCTCCAGAAGCAGTTCGCCCACGCCTACGCCTCGCCGCAGGACGAAGCCGCAGCCCAGGCCGCTGCCGAGGCCAGCACCGAGGCCCAGAAGGCCCTCACCCTGAAGAAGAAGCTCTGGGAGAAATACGACAAGGCACGCGCGCGCCGGGATAAGAAGAAGAAATAATGAGCGCCCGCCCCGCCCCCGGCCGGGCGACACGTTTCCATCAGCAGCGCCGCAGCCCCACACCGGGGTCGCGGCGCTGTTTCTTTTTTTACACACCTTTTTCTTTACGCCGCGCCGCAAAACGATTACACCGTGGTGCAAAACGATTACATCACGGTGTAACGGGTCGTGTAACAGGGCGTCTCTCTCTGGGGTAAAGGGGCGCGGTCAGAGAATCTGTTCTATCTCGGAGAGCGCGTGCACCTCCCAGGTGGCCACGGGCAGCTCGGGGTGGCCGCGGCGGGGATAGCGGTTGAAATAGATGGTGCGCAGGCCGAAGTCGTGGGCGCCGAGGATGTCGGTCTCGAAATTGTCGCCAATCATGATGGTGTCGGCCAGCGTGGCGCCGCTCTGGCTGAGGGCGTAGGCGAAGAACTGGG
>CAMJRQ010000242.1 GCA_946408305.1 uncultured Prevotellaceae bacterium | reverse complement strand
CATTATACTGGTCGACGAAGTAGAAGGGGTTCTCGCGGCCCAGGAAGGTGGTGGGTCCGGGGAGCGTCCCCGAGGGGTCCACGCCGCTGCGATACTTGCCAGCCGTCCATTCATTCCAGTCGTTCAGATAGATGAAGTCGGGGTCCACGCTGAGCGCCTCGTCCCAGCGATCCTGGAAGTAGATGCCATAGGCCGTGGGATTGTCCACCGTCTGACCCAGCCAGGGAACGAACGTGGGCTGCGGCATGTCGCGCTCGTCGAGCGGCGGTTCCTTCGTCTCGGGCCGCCAGCTCTTGCCCACGATGCTGATGGGGTGCTGGGCTGGCGTTACAGCCATCTGCTCGAGCCGCCCTTGGTGACGTGCGGCCCGTTCGGCCGGAGCGAGGGCTGCCACCTGCGGGTCGTGGAGCTCATAGCCGAAGCTCCAGTTGTCCTCGGTGCCCACGAAACGTTCGCCGGCCCATTTGTAGTAGCCCCACCACATGTTGCGCAGCGTGAAGAACTGCTTCACCTCGGCCGAGTAATCGTTCTTGTCCATGCCGCCCGCCACGTGGTTGGCATCCACATCGGGCTTGGCATTGTAGAGCAGCAGCGGACGGCCCTGCCAGTAGAACCAGAGGTCCTGAAAACGCGGCGTCTTGTAGAAACGCTCGTAGAGTTCCTGCACCACCCAGGTGACCGGCCCGTTGAAGGCCCAGAAGCAGAACTGCGGCACGCGGTTGCCCAGCCGGCGCATCTCCTCCATTTCCTGGAAGAGCACCTCCCACTCGTCCCAATAGTGCACGGCGTTCGTCACGTCGAGGATGAGCACGTCCACACCGGCATCGGCCAGCATCATCAGGTCGTGGCGGATGACGTAGCGGTCTTGCGAGAGAAAGTATCCGTATTCGGGTTCGCCCCAGTGGTAGGAGCCGATGGTCCACTGCGGACTGTCGTTGTTGCGGCGCGCCTCGGGGTCGGCTCGGAGCACGCGCGAGACGTCGGCCCTGTAGGGCTGCCCGTTGTGCAGGTTCTGCGTATGCCAGGTGATGTAAAAGATTCCCACGGTGCGCTTGCGGTCGGTCTTGAGCGGAGCCTCGTCGGCAGTGGGCATCGTGCGTCCCAGGGCGTCGGTGGCCACCCAGGTATCGGCCTGCTGGCTCACGGCGGCCAGCGACATCAGGAGCAGCGGAGCTGCGAGGAGTCGTTTCATAGCGAGAGTTGTTAGGTTCGACATGCAAAAATAGCGAAAAATATCGAATTATTCGAGGAAAATGGCTATTTTTGCGAGACACAAGGCTTTTACCCGAAGATGAACGAAACGAAACCCTTTGAATACCGCCGCCGCGCCTCGCACGAGGTGCAGGTGGGCGAAGTGCGGATGGGCGGCTCGAACCCCATCCGCGTGCAGAGCATGACGAACACGCCGACGATGGACACCGAGGCCTCCGTGGCCCAGACGCTGCGCATCGCCCAGGCCGGGGGCGAACTGGTCCGCCTGACCACTCAGGGCGTGCGCGAGGCCGAGAACATGCGCCTCATCCGCCAGGCGGTGCGCCAGGCCGGCTGCCAGGTGCCGCTCGTGGCCGACGTCCACTTCAATCCGCGCGTGGCCGAGGTGGCTGCCCTCTATTGCGAGGCCGTGCGCATCAATCCCGGCAACTACGTCGACGCAGCCCGCCAGTTCAAGCATCTCGAATACACCGACGAGGAATATGCCCGCGAGCTCCTGAAGATTGAGGAGCGGCTGGTGCCCTTCCTGCACATCTGCCGCGAGCACCACACCGCCGTGCGCATCGGCGTGAACCACGGCTCGCTCTCCGACCGCATCATGAGCCGCTATGGCGACACGCCCGAGGGCATCGTGGAGAGCTGCATGGAGTTTCTGCGCATCTGCGTGAAGGAGCAGTTCCGCGACGTGGTCATCAGCATCAAGGCCTCGAACACGGTGGTCATGGTGGAGAGCGTGCGGCTGCTGGTGCGCCGCATGGACGAGGAGGGCATGACCTTCCCCCTCCACCTGGGCGTCACCGAGGCCGGCGAGGGCGAGGACGGGCGTGTGAAGAGTGCCGTGGGCATCGGAGCCCTGCTCACCGAGGGCATCGGCGACACCATCCGCGTCTCGCTCTCCGAGGCTCCCGAGCGCGAGATTCCTGTGGCCCGCCGACTCGTGGAGAGCGTCGAGGAGTGTGCCCGCTTGCGCCACGAAGCCGAGCAGCATATCACCGACGACACCGTCACCCTCCGTCTCGACGAGCCCGACTGGGAACTGCTCCAGCTGAAGGCTGCCATGGCCGTCGGCGCCCTCTTCATCGACCGCCGGGCCCACCGCCTCGTCATCCTCGACGAGCACTTCCCCACCGCCCGCCTCGCCGAGCTCTCCGACGCCATCCTGCAGGCCGCGCGCATCAAATTTACGAAGACCGAATACATCAGTTGCCCGGGCTGCGGGCGCACGCTCTACGACCTCGAGGGCACCATCCGCCGCATCAAGCAGGCCACCAGCCACCTCAAGGGGCTCAAGATTGCAATCATGGGCTGCATCGTGAACGGTCCGGGCGAGATGGCCGACGCCGACTTTGGCTACGTCGGGGCTGCCCGCGGCCGCGTGTCGCTCTATCGGAAGAAGGAATGCGTAGAGCGCAACATACCCGAGGAGCAAGCCGTGGAGCGCCTGCTGGCACTGATTGAG
>CAMJRQ010000241.1 GCA_946408305.1 uncultured Prevotellaceae bacterium | reverse complement strand
ATCGAAGCCCGAGACGGAGCGGGCCGAACCGGTGGCGATGTTCTCGGTGCGCGTGAGCACCACGGCGGGCCGGAAGAAGAGTTCGGTCAGGCGCGAGGCGACAATGCCGATGACACCCTTGTGCCATTGCTCGTTATAGATGACGATGGCCTTGTGCTCGTGCTGGTGGTCGAGCGTCTCGACGATTTGGTTGGCCTGCTCGGTCATCGCCTTGTCCAGGTCTTTCCGCTGCTCGTTGTAGAGGTTTATCTGGTTGGCAGTGGCCATGGCCCGGCGGAAATCGCGCTCCACGAGGAGCGAGACGGCCTCCTTGGCGTTCTGCATGCGGCCCGAGGCATTGATGCGGGGCCCTATCTTGAAGATGATGTCGCTCACCGTCACCTCGTGACCGGCCATGCCGCAGATGTCCAGGATGGCTTTCACGCCGATGCTGGGACTGGTGTTCAGCTGGCGCAGGCCGTGATAGGCCAGGATGCGGTTCTCGCCCATGATGGGGACGATGTCTGAGACGATGCTGATGGCGCAAAGGTCGAGCAGGGGGATGAGCGTGGAGAACTCTATGCCGTTGTCGAGGGCAAAGGCCTGCATGAACTTGAAGCCTACGCCGCAGCCCGAGAGGTCCTTGAATGGGTAGGTGTCGTCCTCGCGCTTGGCATTCAGGATGGCCACCGCGGGGGGCAGCTCGTCGCCGGGCACGTGGTGGTCACAGATGATGAAGTCGATGCCGCGCTCCTTGGCATAGGCTATCTCGTCGACGGCTTTAATGCCACAGTCGAGGACGATGATGAGCTTCACACCGGTCTCGCAGGCATAGTCGACGCCTTTGTAAGAGATGCCATAGCCTTCCTCGTAGCGGTCGGGGATATAGTAGTCGATGTTGAGCGAGTATTGCTGCAGGAACTTGTAGACGAGGGCCACGGCTGTGCACCCGTCCACGTCGTAATCGCCGTAGACCAAAATGCGCTCCTTGCGGCCCAGGGCTCTGTTCAGCCGTTCCACGGCGCGGTCCATGTCGCGCATCAGGAAGGGATTGAGCAGGTCGGAGAGCTGCGGACGGAAGAACTTGCGGGCAGCCTCAACGGTTTCGACGCCGCGCTCCACCAGCAGTCGGCCCAATACTGGGCTGATTCCTAACTGCTTGGCCAAGTCTTCCGACTGCACCGACTTATCGGCCGCGAGTTCTGCAAAGGTCCATTCGTACGACATTGGGTGTAAAGTTACGAAAAAAAACGCAATCTACGAGACTTTTGCCTCGTAAATTGCGTTTTTTTAACATATCGAGGGGCGACCTCGGTTCAGATGCCGAGCTTCTTTCGGATGTCGGCGGGAATGGCGTTTTTGTTGATGACGATGTTCATGGTCTTGTAGGCCACGTAGGGTTTTGAGACGTACCAGAAGCCCTTGTAGGGGCCGGTTTCACCCCACGAGTTCTTCATCATGAAGTATTCCTTGCCGTTCTGGTCCTTGGCGATGCCATAAATCTGCATGCCGTGGTCGTCGGTGGTCTCCCAGTTGTCGTAGGCCTGCTGGCGCATCTCGGCGGTGATGGTCTTCTCGCCGCTGTTGTCGGCCTGCGTAATCTTCGGACTCTCCTTCTCGCCGGTCCAACGGCTCTGGTCGCTGCCCACTCCGGCCGTCTGGCGCGTGTTGGGCACCATGGCCACGCTGCGATACTTGCCGGTGCGGCGGCTGAAGCCAGACTCGCTCACGTCGGCCCCCCAGGCGAAGGTCCATCCGTTCTTCACGCTCTCTTCCATGACGCGCATGAACTCGTTGAGCGGCAGGTTGTAGGAGCTGGCCCAGCGCCAGTTGTCCTGAATCTCGAGGGCGAAGGAGCTGTAGTAGGGATGGTGGGTGTAGCTGGTCAGACTGACGTAGTCGTCGGGGTTGAGGCCCAGATAGTCGCTCACGAAGGTCTGGGGCGTGTACTTCTTACCCTTGTATTTGAATTCGGTGGGGCAAGCGCCGAAGTAGCCGTCGAGCATGGCCTGGAGGGCGGCCTTCCAGCCTTTGTGCTGAATCTTCTTCGCGTCGCTCGGAGCCACGCTCTTCAGATAGGCGGCCATGGGCGGGAAGAGGGTGCTGAAGTTGAAGAGCGAGTCGCCGTATTCGGTGATGGGGTAAGGCATGATGCCCTCGGGGATGAGTCCGTAGTGCTCCATGCAGTAGATGGCGTCCTCGAACGAGCCGCCCTGCGAGAAGCTGGCGTCGCCGTGGGTGCGCACGTGCTTGTCGGCGCGGTCCACGTAGGTCTTGCTCACGAGGAACGATTCGCACAGGTCGATGTCCTTCATCTCGGGGTGCTTCTTCAGCACTTCGCTCTCCAGGAATGCCAGCGAGGAGTAGGCCCAGCAGGTACCGCTGCTGTTCTGGTTCTTGATGCTGGTGATGGGGTTGGAGATGACGGGTTCGAAGATGAGCGTGTCCTTCAGTGTGTCCGTCTTCGCTTCTTGCGCGGCGGCCGGCAGGATGCTCAGCGCGGCCGCAGCCATGATGATGTACTTCTTCATTTGTGGGGTGTTAAGTTGTTATGTTTCAGATATTACTTTTCTATCTCGCTGATGTGGTAGGGGATGCGTTCGGCACCCAGGAAGCGACAGCCATCGGCGGTGATGAGCAGGTCGTCCTCGATGCGGATGCCGCCAAAGTCCTTGTAGGTCTCGAGCAGGGGGAAGTTG
>CAMJRQ010000240.1 GCA_946408305.1 uncultured Prevotellaceae bacterium | reverse complement strand
TAATCATTTCTAACGGGGTTTTCCGAGGGGCAGGCGAGGGCGTCTCGAAGCGCGCGGGTAAATATATCGAACACGGCGGTGTCTTGAATTCAAACTAATTTTGTATCTTTGCGGTGAATATTCCAGAACGGGACGGCTATGAGAATCAGATTTCTGACTATGGTGGTGTGGCTGGTGCTTCTTCCGGTGGCCGGCATGGCCAAGAGAGTGGGCATCAGCAAACTCGATTTGATGGACAAGATTAAGGGCGGATGGGCAGCGCAGACCATCGGCTGCACATACGGCGGCCCCACCGAGTTTCGCTATCAGGGAAGAGGCATCCCCGACGATGTGCCCATCGAATGGGACGACGACGTCATCAGGCGGACATTCGAGTCGTGGCCGGGGCTCTACGACGACATTTACATGGACCTGACCTTTCTACAGGTGCTGCGCGACGAGGGGCTCGATGCCCCTGCCACGTCGCTGGCCCATGCCTATGCCGACGCCCGCTACCCGCTGTGGCATGCCAACCAGGCCGGACGGTTCAACATCCTGCGCGGAGTGCAGCCTCCCATGTCGGGCCACTGGCGAAACAATCCGCATGCCGACGACATCGACTTCCAGATAGAGGCCGACTTTGCCGGAATCATCAGCCCCGGGATGCCCAACGCCGCCTCGGGCCTGTCCGACCGCGTGGGCCACATCATGAACTACGGCGACGGATGGTATGGCGGCGTCTACGTGGGTGCCATGTATGCGCTGGCCTATATATATAATGATGTAGAGACAATCGTTCGGCAGGCCTTGCTCACCATTCCCCGCAAGAGCCGTTTCCACTGGGCCATGCAGGACGTGATTTCATGGCATGCCCAGTACCCGGCCGACTGGAAGAGGACGTGGCAACTGGTGCAGGACAAATACACCGACGAGGTGGGCTGCCCCGATGGCGTGAAGGCTCCGTTCGACATCGACGCCCTGCTCAACAGCGCATACATCGTCCTCGGACTTCTCTACGGCGAGGGTGACTTTGACCGCACGCTGGAGATAACCACCCGCTGCGGCCAGGACAGCGACTGCAACCCGGCCTCGGCTGGCGGCATTCTGGGTTGCATGTTGGGGTACAGCCATCTGCCCGAGAAATGGATGAAAAGCCTGCGCAGTGTGGAGGACATCAGCTTCGCCCACACCGACATCTCGCTCAACCGCGTCTACGAATACAGCATGGAGCTGGCGCGGCAGACGATACTGCGGAATGGCGGCACAGAGCTGGCCGACATGTTCCTGATTCGCCAACAGAAGCCTAAGGCCGTGCGCTTCGAAGAGTCGTTCCCCGGAATGTCCGTCAGCGAGGTGAGGCCCGGTGCCCCGCTCGGCGAATTCGGCGAGCAGGTGTTCCGCGGAACAGGGTTCGTCGTCTCCGGCGGCGTAGAATGCCCCGATGCGAAATACGTGGCCGAGGTGGAAGCCGTGGTCGACGGGCGTAGCCTGGGCGTGATGCGCTGTCCGGCTGATTTCCACGACCGCACGTGCGAGTTGGCCTGGAACTACGACCTGAAACAGGCGGAACACTTGCTGAGCCTGCGCTGGCTGAATCCTCGGAGCGATGCCCAAGTGCGCTGCGGCCGTTTCATCGTCTACGATAAACGGGGGAAGGCTAAGTAGGAGACGAAGAAGCCCGGCATCATCAAATTCGCCACAAAAAAGGGAGCCCAAAAGTTGGAACAACGCACGGAATTGTGTAATTTTGCATGAAATTAACACAATCCATGATGAAATTCATCTCATTTGGGTCTGGCAGTAGCGGAAACTCGTATTTACTCTCCACGGGAAATACGAGTATCTTAATAGATGCGGGAGTGAGCCTGCGCACGCTGATACGTCATTTCCGTGCGGCAGGCATCGAGCCGTCTGAGATAGACGCCGTCTTCATCACCCACGACCATGCCGACCACATCAAGTCGGTGGGCAACATGGCAAATGACTACGGCCGACCCGTCTACGCCACCCGCCTCGTCCACGAAGGCATCAACCGCAACTACTGCGTGACGAGCAAACTGACACCGGAACACATCCGATACATAGAGAAAGGAACGACGCTCGAGCTGGGCGACATGCGCATCACCCCCTTCCCCGTAATCCACGACAGCAGCGACTGCGTGGGCTATCGCGTCGAAGCCGACGGCATCACCTTCTGCCTCATCACCGACGTCGGGCAAGTGACGCCCGAAGTGGAAGCCGAGGTGGAACGCGCCAACTATCTGGTGCTCGAGGCCAACCACGACGAAGACATGCTCAGCATGGGCCCCTATCCCGGCTATCTGAAGAAACGCATCCGCAGCGGCAAGGGTCATCTGAGCAACAAGGAGGCAGCCCAGCTGCTCTGCCAGAAAGCCACGCCGCGACTGCGCCACGTATGGCTCTGCCACCTGAGCGAGGAGAACAACCACCCCGAGCTGGCCCGCAAGACCGTCGAGGCCATCCTGCGCAGCTGTGGCATAATGCCCGGAACCGACTTCAAAGTGGACATTCTGAAGCGCAAACAGCCCTCGGAAGTCTACGAATTGACATCATTGTGAAAAATTCAGGCCAAAAGATTTGGCCAATTCGGCAAAAGTCCCTACATTTGCACTCGCAAAACGAGAATGCGATGCGTCCTTAGCTCAGTTGGTAGAGCAATTGACTCTTAATCAATGGGTCCA
>CAMJRQ010000239.1 GCA_946408305.1 uncultured Prevotellaceae bacterium | reverse complement strand
ACCTGAACGGCCCCTCAGCACAGCCCTATTGGTCGAAAGGCCGTGACATGATTGGTGCAACGTTCGTTTTTGATTAACCCTTTTCCGCCCTGAACATGAAGAAACTGACTGCCCTTTTACTGCTCCTTGCCTCTGTTGTCTGTCACGCCCAGTCCTTGAAGCAAGCCGACGAGCTGAGTCGTCCATGGACCTTTTGGTATTGGATGTACGGAGCCGTGTCGGCCGAAGGAATACGTGCCGACCTTCAGGCCATGAAAGATGCCGGACTGGGCGGGTGCTATCTCATGCCCATTCGCGGCGTTCAGGAGCGGCCCGAGTACAATGGTGAGGCGCAGCAACTGTCGCCCCGCTTCTGGCAGATGGTCGACCTCGCCCTGCAGCAGGCCGATTCTCTAGGGCTGCAGATGGGCATCCACATCTGTGACGGCTTCGCTCTTGCCGGCGGACCTTGGATCAAGCCTGAGGAGTCGATGCAGCGCGTGGTGTGGAGCGACACCATCGTCACGGTGCCGAAGGGTCGCCCTCAGACCTTCCCACTGCCCAGCATCCAGGGCTTCGAGGGCTATTTTGCCGACATCGCCTCCTTTGCCGTGCACGCCGAAGCGCCCCTTCCCGAGCCCGAAGTGTCGGGAACCATCCAGCGCGACGACAACGGCACGTTCCGAAGCAAAGAAGCCGGCTACATCATGTATTCGTTTGCGCAGCCCCAGACCGTCCGCAGTCTTCAGGTAGTGCCTAGCGGCAACAACGTGCAGTCGCAGCGACTGCTTATTGAGGCCAGCGACGACGGACTTGTCTTCCGTCCTGTGCGCCAGCTCGTTCCGCCGCGACAAGGCTGGCAGAACACCGATTTCAACTACACATTCTCCCTTCCCGCTACCACGGCGCGCCATTTCCGCTTCAGCTGGACGCCCGAAGGCACCGAGCCCGGCAGCGAAGACCTCGACGCCGCCAAGTGGGCGCCGACACTGAAGATAAAGAACCTGCGCCTCTCATCCGACGCCTGCATCGACCTGTATGAGGGAAAAAGCGGCGCTGTGTGGCGCATTTCCGCTGATGAAATCGGAGATTTTGACATTTCCGATAGTTCGGAAAAGCCTATTCCCTTTGAGCCTGGAGTCACCCAGCTTCCTGCGGGCCGTTGGCGTATCCTGCGTTTTGCCCACACCGCCACAGGACATACCAACGCCACCGCTGGCGGAGCCCGTGGCCTGGAATGCGACAAATTCTCTGCCGAGGCCGTCAACAAGCAGATAGACCATTGGTTCGGAGAGTTTATGAAACGGCCACACCACGACGTCATCCGCTACATGCACGTCGACTCATGGGAGTGCGGCAGTCAGAACTGGTCGACGCATTTCGCCGACGAGTTCCTTCGCCGTCGCGGTTACGATCTGCTGCCTTACCTGCCCGTCTATGCAGGCATTCCCATGGAAGGCGGTGAACAGGTGCTGCGCGACATCCGCCTCACCATCGACGAACTGCTCCACGACGTCTTCTTCCAGACCGTCAAGTCCCGCGCCGAGCGCTACGGCGTGCAGCTCTCGGCAGAAAGCGTGGCCCCCACGATGGTTGCCGACGGCATGACCCACTACAAATATGTCGACCTGCCGATGGGAGAATTCTGGCTCAACAGTCCCACCCACGACAAGCCCAACGACATGCTCGACGCCATCAGTGCTGCGCATGTCTACGGCAAGAACGTCGTTCAGGCCGAGGGATTCACCGAGGTGCGCGGCGTCTGGAACGAGACGCCCGCCATGATCAAGCCACTCCTCGACCGCAATCTTGCCCTCGGCATGAACCGATTGTTCTTCCATGTGTTCACCCATAACCCGTGGACCGACCGTCGTCCTGGCATGACACTCGACGGCATCGGCCTTTTCTTCCAGCGCGACCAGACGTGGATGCCCGAGGCTAGTGCCCTCGTCGACTACATCACCCGCTGTCAATACTGGCTGCAAAAAGGCACTCCCGTGGCCGATATCGCCGTGTTCACCGGCGAAGAGATGCCCCGTCGCGCCTTCACTCCTGACCGTTTGGTGCCCCTGCTCCCCGGTTTGTTTGGCCCGGAGCGCGTGGCTGCCGAGCGCAAACGACTGGAGAACCGCGGCCAGCCCATGGAAGAGAGTCCTGTAGGCGTGAACCACAGCGCCGGCATTCTGGACCTCAAGGACTGGGTGAACCCCATACACGGCTACCAATATGACTCCATGAACCGCGACGCCCTGCTCCAATGGAGCGACGACTATCCCTATCGCGCCCTCGTCATCCCTCCTGTTGACAGCCTTTCTCCAGAGGTCTCTCGCCAGATAGACGCCCTTCGCAGCCGCGGCATCGCCATCATCGACCGTCCCTACACACAGTCCGACCTCACGCCGCTCGGCATCGACCCCGATGTCATCCTGCCCCCCGGCATTGCCTATACACACCGCAGTCGGGGCGAGTTTTGCGAAATCTATTTCCTTTCCAACCAGACCGACCGCGAGCAATCGTTCACGGCCTCCTTCCGTAGCGGCCTCTATAGCGATGTCGTCCTCTATCATCCCCTTACCGCAACGCTTTCTCACCCCGCCCAGGCAACAGTCAACCAGCCGCGCACCGACGTCTCTGTGTCGCTGGCGCCCCACGGTTCCGTCTTCGTCTTCCTGAGTTCGGCCGTCAGCTACATCGGCCTGCAGCCCTTCCGTA
>CAMJRQ010000238.1 GCA_946408305.1 uncultured Prevotellaceae bacterium | reverse complement strand
CTTGCGTCCTTCGTGCGAGGCGGTGATGTCGAGAAACACCAGTTCGTCGGCGCCGGCCTCGGAGTAGGCTCTTCCCAGCTCCACGGGGTCTCCGGCCTGGCGGAGGTTCACGAAGTTGGTGCCTTTGACGGTCTGTCCGTCCTTCACGTCGAGGCAGGGTATGATGCGTTTTGCTAACATGCTTCTTCTTTTCGGTTCATTCTCTGCAGGAGTGCTTCGGGGTCGATGCGACCTTCGTAGAGGGCTTTTCCGAAGACCACGGCGGGGACGCCGGCTGCTTCCAGCTGTTCGATGTCTTCGATGCAGGCCACGCCTCCGCTGGCTATGAGGTGGCATTGCGGGTGGGCCTGCATCACCCGTCGGTAGAGCTCGGTGGCTGGGCCTTGCAGCATGCCGTCGCGGCTGATTTCGGTGCAGAGCACATTGCGTGTGCCGGCGGCGAGGTATCGGCCGAGAAAGTCGTCGAGCCGAAGTGCGCTCTCCTCCTGCCATCCGTGGATGCTGATGAGCCCGTCTCGCACGTCGGCTCCCAGAATCAGGTGCTCGGCGCCGTAGGTGGCAAGCCATCGCAGATAGGTGGCGGGCTGGCTCACTGCGATGCTGCCCACCGTCACCATCTCGGCTCCGGCTTCGAGGATGCGCTCCACGTCGGCATCGCTCCTCACTCCGCCGCCAAAGTCCACTCGCAGCCCCGTCTGCCGGGTGATGTCGCGCAGCACGCGGTCGTTCGCCACGCGGCGGTTGCGGGCTCCGTCCAGGTCTACCACGTGCAGCCGACTGAAACCCATCTGTTCCAGTCTCTTGGCCATCTCCACGGGGTCGTCGGCATAGACTTTCTTCGTCGTGTAGTCGCCCTTGGTCAGGCGCACGCACTTGCCGTCTATCAGGTCTATGGCGGGGATGAGTTCTATCATAGGCTGAGGAAGTTCCTTAGGATGCGCTCGCCCACGCTGCCGCTCTTCTCGGGGTGGAACTGGGTGGCGTAGAAATTGTCCTTCTGCATGGCTGCGCTGAAGGGCTGTGCATACTGGGTGGCGGCGATGGTGTAGGGGCAGAGGGGCACGTAGTAGCTGTGTACGAAGTAGACGTATTCGCCGTCGCCCACGCCCTCGAAGAGGGGCGAGCGCGTGGCCTCGAGCTGGTTCCACCCCATGTGGGGCACCTTGTCCTCGTGGCGCAGGGGCTCGAAACGCCTGACGGGCACGTCGAAGATGCCCAGGCACTGGGTGTTGCCCTCCTCCGAGTGGCTGCACATCAGCTGCTGCCCGATGCAGATGCCCAGTACGGGCTGCCGGAGCGAGCGGATGGCCTCGTCGAGCCCGTGGCGGCGCAGATAGTCCATGGCCGTGGCGGCCTCGCCCTGGCCGGGAAAAACCACGCGGTCGGCCCGTTGCAGCTCCTCGGCGTCGTCGGTCAGCTGGGGCTCCACGCCCAGGCGCTGCAGGGCGCGCACCACCGAGAAGATGTTACCTGCATTATATTTTACAACGGCTACGTTCATCTCTTTTTCCCTTAACGGCTGCAAAGGTACGAATAAGTGAGCAGAAAAGCAAAACTTGTTTTGATTTTCTCGAACGGGAGTACTTTAGACCGCAGGTCAGAGGTACGAAAAGTCAGGCAGAAAAGCAAAACTGTTTTGATTTTCTCGGGAGGAGACCTCGAAATGACAAGAAATAATACCTTTCGCTCCGCAAACCGGTCCACCCGACCCTGCACAAACCATGGTGAACAATGGTGAGAATCGGTGCGCTGCGGCTCGCTGCAATTCGAAATCCCAAATCCGAAAATCAAAACCTTCTGATTATCAGTGCGTCCAAAATTCGGTTTTTCTCGATGAAACCGGGATTTTCCCCGGAAGAACGTGCTCTTGTGGCAAAGATACCACGTTGCGTTGGTCAAAACAACGTGTTGCGTTGGCCAAAACCCTTAACCGTTTTGCCTCGGGTTGAACTTTCCGGCAAAGTAGAAAAAGTAAAATGTAAGCAAATAGTCGATGATTTTGGCGCGCGTGGCGGGGCCTCGGAATGCGCCTATTGGCATCGTTCGAGCTGGAGGCGGTGGGTGATGCAGGGGGGCAGCTCCTCTTCGTAGTGGGTGACCATGATGAGGGTCTTGCCGGGGCGTGTGGCATAGTCCTCGATGAGCTGGCGCACGAGGGCGCGGCGGCTGAGGTCGAGTCCGTGGAGGGGTTCGTCGAGCACGAGTAGGGCGGGCTCCTTGACAAAGGCGCGGGCCAGCAGGCAGAGGCGCTGCTCGCCGCTGCTGAGCTGGAGGAAGCTGCGGTCGGCGAGCGGACGGATGCCGAAGCACTCCATCCAGCGGAGGCACTGCTCGCGCTGCTCGGGGCGGGGGCGCAGGTAGAGCCCCACCGTGTCGTTCAGGCCGCTGGCCACGACATCGATGGCGGGCAAGGGCCGCTGGTAGGCGCGGTGCATCTCGGGGCTCACGTAGCCGATGTGGCGCTTGATGTCCCAGATGCTCTCGCCCGTGCCTCGCCGTCGGCCGAAGAGGCTGATGTCGCAGGCGTAGGACTGGGGGTTGTCGGCGCAGACGAGGCTGAGCAGGGTGCTCTTGCCCGATCCGTTGGGGCCGGTAAGCGCCCATCGCTCGCCCTCGCGGACGGTCCAAGAGAGGTCGCGCAGCAGGGTGCGCTCGCCATAGCGGATGCTCACGTGGTTGAGGCGGATGACTTCCAAGAGCCCCCTCCCGGCCTCCCCCAAGGGGGAG
>CAMJRQ010000237.1 GCA_946408305.1 uncultured Prevotellaceae bacterium | reverse complement strand
GCTCGGGATAGACCTCGGCCACCGAGGGGGCAAAGACGATGATCTGGGGGCTGCACTCCTCGAGCAGGCGGCAGTCGGCCTCCAGTGTGCGCGGATAGCGCTCGAGGTCGGCCGGGTCGTTGAACTGTGTGGGATTGAGGAAGATGCTCACCACCGTCGCGTCGTTCTCGGCCACGCTGCGGCGCACGAGCGAGGCATGGCCCTCGTGGAGGGCACCCATGGTGGGGACCAGTCCGATGGTCTGTCCGGCCTGTCGACATTCGTCGAGCCGCTGGCGCAATTCCTGGATTGTGTGGATTACCAACATGTTGTTTTCTTTAAAGCGCTGCAAAGTAACGGAGAATTCCTCAAACGAGGAAACATTTCGCGCATTTAATCTTAAAAAAGGAGCGTTTTGGCCACTTTTCGCCGCTTTCGAGGCCAAAATTCAGGAAATTTTCGTAACTTTGCCTCGGAATATCAATGTACGCGACATGTTAAAGGCAAAGAAAATCCTGTTCATCTCTCAGGAGATAACCCCCTACGTGCCCGAGACTCGCATCTCGAAGTTTGGGCACGACGTGGCCGAAACGACGCAGAGCCGCGACCGCGAGATTCGCACCTTCATGCCGAAGTGGGGCGTCATCAACGAGCGGCGCAACCAGCTGCACGAGGTGATTCGCCTGAGCGGCATGAACATCATTGTGGACGACACAGACCACCCCCTCATCATCAAGGTGGCCAGCATCCCCTACTCGCGCATGCAAGTCTACTTCATCGACAACGACGACTACTTCAGCAAGCGCCGCATGGCCTGCGACGCCGACGGTGCCGAGTATGACGACAATGCCGAGCGCGCCGTCTTTTTCGCCCGCGGAGTGCTGGAGACGGTGAAGAAGCTGAAGTGGGTGCCCGACGTCATCCACTGCCAGGGCTGGATAACCAGCGTCATCCCGCTCTACATCAAGACGGCCTACGCCGAGGAGCCCTCGTTCCGCGACAGCCGCATCGTCTACACCCCGTCCGAGGAGGTGCTCTCGGCACCGCTGCCCGAGAGCCTGGCCAACATCCTGCAGTTCCGCACGGCCACCATCCAGGCCATGGACGGAGTGCCCACCGACGAAGGCATGCAGGCGCTGAACTATCTGGGCATCAAGTATTCCGACGGAGTGGCCATGCTGCATCCCAGCTCCGCCTTCCGCAGCTATGCCAAGAAGCTCGAGAAACCCTATCTGCCCGCCCAGAAGCCCGAGAACTTCACCACCGCCTATCCCGGCTTCTACGACCGCGTCTGGAGCGAGGGAAAGCCCGACGTGGAGGAGGAAGATGACTGAAAGTTAAGAGTTAAGAGTTAAGAGTTAAGAAAAAGTTCCTACACTCCCCTTTAGGGGGCTTGGGGGCTATTCAACTTTCCACAGTGAACGTAAAGAGATATTTTCGGTTCGCAGGCATCGCACTCCTGCTGGGCACGGCCGCCTGCGACGAGGACACGGGCTCGCTGGGCATCCCCTCGCAGACGGATGTCATCTCCACCTCTGGCGACGTCTTCGACGTCTACACCCGCTCCGTGACCTTCGAATCAGTGCTCTCGAACAGCGTGACCAGCTATCTGGGCGACATCACAGACCCCGAGACGGGCACCCGCATCGTGGCCGACTTTGCCGCACAGTTCCACACCTTCGAGGACTTCCGCCTGCCCCGCCACGAACTGATGTTCCCCCAGGACGGCACCTCGCACGAAGGCGACGAGGTGCAGTGCGACTCGTGCGAACTGCGTCTCTACTTCAGCTCCTTCTACGGCGACGGAGACAACCCCATGAAGCTCGAAGTCTTTCCCCTCAGCCGCGACTTCATCCTGGAGGAGGGCGAGGACTACTACAGCGACACCGACCTCACGCGCTACGTCGATGCCGACGCCGAGCCGCTGGCCACCAAGGTGTTCTCCCCCACCGACTATCTGCTCACCGACGCCGAGCGCGAGAGCTCCACGCACAACGACAACGTGCGCATCCTCCTGCCGCCCAGCTTCGGCACCCAGCTGCTCAATACCTACTACAGCCATCCCGAGTATTTCCAGGACTCGTACCACTTCATCCGCAACGTCTGCCCGGGCTTCTACTTCCGGCTGAAGAACGGCTCCGGCACGATGATCAACGTAGAGGTGGGCACGATGAACGTCTTCTTCAAATACTACGACGACGCCCTGCCCGACACCGCCTATGCCGCACTGGTGCGCTTTGCCGCCACGCCCGAGGTCATCCAGACCACCCACTTCCGCAACGACGCGCTCCAGGAACTCATCGACACCTCCTCGTGCACCTACCTGAAGACCCCGGCCGGCATCTACACCGAGGCCACGCTGCCCGTTAGCGAAATCTATGCCCATCACCCGAACGACAGCATCAGCAAGGCGCAGCTCACGCTGACGCGCTACAACAACCGCCAGGCCACCGACTATTCGCTGGGCATACCCAAGACACTGCTCCTCGTGCGCAAGCAGGACGCCGAGAACTTCTTCGCCAAGCGCCAGACGGCCAACTCGCTGACGTCCTACACCACCACGTTCGACGCCAACTACAACACCTACACCTTCGACAACCTCAGCCGCCTCATTTCCTATTGCCAGCACGAGAAAATCCAGGGCATGCGGGAGAGCGGGCTCTCCGAGGCGCAGTGGGAGGCCGAGCACCCCATGTGGAACCGCGTGGCAATCATCCCCGTGAAGACCACGTCCACCACCGACAGCCAGGGATTCATCCACCAGGTGAGC
>CAMJRQ010000236.1 GCA_946408305.1 uncultured Prevotellaceae bacterium | reverse complement strand
CGACGTGGCCATTCGCAAGGACCATCACGTCTATGTCAACGTTACGCGCGAGGGCGAGCACCACGTCCGGCGCATCGAGGAGATAATGAAGGAGTGTGGAGTGACGAATTATGAAATCATCCGCCAACAATGACGCGAGTCGGCGCAAAACATAATTTTGGTTAATAAAAGAGAGGCTTCTCCGGAGAGCCAAAGCCCGTGCTGTCGCAGTGATGCGATGCACGGGCTTTTTTCGTTTTCAGAAGTTGCTGCGCAGGGGGGTGAAGAAGCGTCCGCTGAAGCGCTCGCGGGGCGTGAAGCGTTCGCGCCAGCTTTCGGGCGTGAGGCGGAAACAATGCTGGCGGACGTCGCGAAGGAAGATTTCCTGGAGGGCGAGCGAGGTGGCGCGGTCGAAGATGAAGGCCGAGACCTCGTAGTCGTTGCGCAGCGAGCGGCCGTCCATGTTGGTGGTGCCCACGCAGCAGTAGCGGTTGTCGATGATCATCACCTTGCCGTGGTGGAAGCCGCCCTGGTAGTAGTAGATGTGGGCTCCGCGCTTCATCAGTTTGAACATCTCGATGGCCTGGATGTTCTGCGAGATGCGGGCGTCGCCCTTGTAGGAGACCATGTATTCGAGCCTGACGCCCCTCTGGAGGGCGCGGCGCAGGGCCTGGCGCACGGTGCGGGTGAGGGTGGAGTAGGGGTTGACAATCTGGATGACCTCGTCGGCATTGTCGATGGCAGCGGCCAGGGCGTCGCGCATGAGCTGGGGCTCCTGGCGCGGCCACCGGGCCACCAGGGCCGTCTCGATTCCCGACGTCGCGCCGGGGAAGTCGTCCTCGCAGAGCAGCTCGCCCGAGACGTCGTACCACATCACCTCGAACAGGTGCTCGTAGCCACGGACGACGGGGCCGGTGAGCCGCAGGTGCATGTCGCGCCACTCTCCGATGGCCGGCTTGCCGTGGAGGTAGTAGTCGGCCACGTTCATGCCGCCGGTGTAGGCGCAGCGGCCGTCGATGACGGCAATCTTGTGGTGGTTGCGGTGGACGAGATGGTTGGCCCAGGGGAAGCGCATCGGGTCGAAGGCATAGATTTGGATGCCGCGGCGGCGCAGGCTGTCGAGCGCGTCGCGGCGCAGCGGAAGGTCGCTGAACTGGTTGCCGACGGCGTCGAAGAGCACCCTCACGCTGACTCCCTCGCGCGACTTCTGCTCGAGCAGCAGGAAGAGCTCGCTGCAGATGCTGTCGTCCTGGAACTTGAAGTAGTCGAGGTGGACGTACTTGCGGGCCTGGCGAATCTCGTCGAAGAGCGCATCGAACTTCTCCTGCGCCGTCGGTAGGAGCCTCACGCCGCAACCTTCGTAGAACGGGATGCCCATCGAGCGGAGCGCCTGGCGCGTGCCTTCCTCCGAAGCGAAGACGGAGCAGGGGAGCAGGAGAAGCAGCAGGAGCAGGCGGCGCATCGGGGTGGGGGAGGCTTAAATCATGCAGCGGAAGTTGTCGACCACGCCCAGCAGCTGCTGATCTTCGTCGGTCACCAGCACGGCGTGAATCTTGCGCTCGTTCAGGATGTCGAGAATCTCGTTCACCTTGGTCGAGGGCTTCACGCAGATGGGGTTACGCGTCATGGCCTGCTCCACGGGCAGGTTGAAGAATCGCTCCTGGAGCCGGTTTATGGCGCGGCGGATGTCGCCGTCTGTGATGATGCCCATGATGCGTCCCTCGCCGATGACGATGCCCAGCCCCAGCAGTCCGTCGCTGATGCGGATGATGGCCTCGCCGAGCTTCATCTGAGGATGGAGGATGGGCAGGTCGTCGGAGCGCATCACGTCCTGAGCCGTCGTCAGCAGCCGGTGGCCCAGCGAGCCGCCCGGGTGGAAGCGGGCAAAGTCGTCGCGGCCAAACTGGCGGGCCTCCATCAGGGCGATGGCCAGCGCGTCGCCGATGGCCAGCGTGGCCGTGGTGGAGCTGGTCGGGGCCAGGTTGAGCGGGCAGGCCTCTTCCTCCACCCGCACGGTGATGTGGCAGGTGGCGTAGCGAGCGAGCAGCGACGAGGCGTTGCCCGAGATGCCGATGAGCGGTATTTCGCGCTCGAGCAGGAAGGGCACGAAGCGCAGCAACTCGTCGGTCTGGCCGCTGTTGCTGATGCCCACCACGATGTCCTGGCGCGTGATGACGCCCAGGTCGCCGTGGAAGATGTCGAGCGGACTGATGTAGAACGAGGGCGTGCCCGTGCTGCTCAGCGTGGCGGCAATCTTGGCGGCGATGTGGCCGCTCTTGCCCACGCCCGTCAGGATTACCTTTCCGTGGCAGGCCAGGATGAGCTCCACGGCCCGGTCGAAATGCTCGTCCAGCTGAGGTATCAGATCGAGAATGGCCTGCGCCTCGTCGCGCAAGCATTTCTCGGCTATCTGTCGGTGTTGTGTCATATCAGGGATTGAATTACGTGTTCCAAATCATCGAGCCGCAGCATGTTGGGCCCGTCGCTGAGCGCCTCCTCGGGGCGGGGGTGCACCTCGAAAAAGTAACCCGTTGCGCCGAAGGCCCGGGCTGCCAGCGCCATGGCCGGGACGTACTGGCTGTCGCCTCCCGTATGGTCGCCCTCGCCTCCCGGCCGCTGCACGGAGTGGGTGCAGTCCATCACCACGCGCTCGCAAATCTGGCGCATCTGCGGGATGTTGCGAAAGTCCACCACCAGCTGGTTGTAGCCAAACGTGTTGCCGCGCTCGGTGAGCCATATTTCGCGGGCGCCCGACTCGAGGCATTTCTCGAAGGGGTGGCGCATGTCG
>CAMJRQ010000235.1 GCA_946408305.1 uncultured Prevotellaceae bacterium | reverse complement strand
GAACTGGGCTATGCACGAGGCCAGGGGGTAGCTGTCGAAGTCGCTCAGGTCGCCCGTGGCACCGCCGCCGCGAATGATGACCACCACGTCCCACTGCCCCGCCTCGGCAGCTATCTGTTCGAGGGCGGCAATGACACTCGCCTCTACGTTCTGCCCCTGCATGACGGCCGGGAAGAGCTTCACATCGAAGCGCAGGCCGTAGTCGTTGGTCTGCAGCTGGTGGCAGAAGTCGCCATAGCCGGCTGCCGTCTGCGACGAGACGACGGCCACGCGGCGCAGCAGCCGCGGCAGGGGGAGCTGCTGGTTGTCGTGCAGGATGCCGTCGGCCTCCAGCTGGGCCAGTATCTCGCGGCGCCGTCGCGCCATGTCGCCCAGGGTGAAGGAGGAATCGACGTCGCGGATGTTCAGCGCAAAGCCATACTGCTCGTGAAACGTCACCCCCACCAGCAGCTTCACCTTCATGCCGGCATGCAGCGTCTGGCCCGTCTCGCTCTGGAAGCGCAGGCGCAGGATGTTGTACGTGCGGGCCCAGCACGTGAGCCGCGCCCGGGCCACGATGCCCTGCCCGCGCTCGTCCTTTTGGATGAGCTCGCCGTAGAAGTGGCCGCCATAGCCAGCCGAGGCGTCGCTCAGTTCGCCTTCGACCCAGTATTCCTCGTCGAGCTGGTGCTCGATGGCTTCGCGGACAAGATGATTCAGTTCGTAGAGCGTCAAGGGGATTTTCGATTTACGGATTTACAATTTTCGCTTTGCCATTCTTCTCTTTCCGACCGCAAATTTAAGGAAAAAATGTGAGATGAGGGGGCCGGCGGGGGCAGAAAAGCAGCGGGCGATATTACAATCTCGCTACATTTCGGGGCTGTAACGGAAATGTAACGGACTGCATCCCCCGGCTGTGGCCGAATGGTTGTACTTTTGCGGGCGTGAAACCATTGCCATACTGAGACTATGACACCAAACTACACGATGATTGGCATCAAGCTGCTGGGCTCGCTGGGACTGCTGATTTACGGAATGAGAATGATGAGCGAAGCGCTGCAGAAGATGACGGGCCCCCAGTTGCGTCACATCATGGGCCGCATGACCCAGAACCGGCTGAGCGCCATGCTCACGGGAGCCTTCGTCACCTGCGCCGTGCAGTCGTCGTCGGCCACCACGGTGATGACCGTCTCGTTCGTCTCGGCCGGCCTCTTCACGCTCTCGCAGGCCATTGCCGTCATCATGGGTGCCAACATCGGCACGACGCTGACGGCCTGGATTATGTCGCTGGGCTACAGCGTCGACCTCTCGGCCGTGGTCTTCCCGGCCTTTCTGGTGGGCATGATGCTCATCTACAAGAAGCGCCACCGCTACGTCGGCGACTTCCTCTTCGGCATCGCCTTCATGTTTCTCTCGCTGGTGATGCTCAGCGCGTCGGGCAAGGAGCTCGACCTCGAGCATAACCAGGAGCTCATCGAATTCTTCGGCTCGTTCAACACGAGCAGCTACTGGACCATCCTGGCCTTTCTGGCCATCGGCACGCTCATCACGTGCATCGTGCAGTCCTCGGCAGCCGTCATGGCCATCACCATCATGCTCTGCTCCACCGGCGTGCTGCCCATCTATCTGGGCATCGCGCTCGTCATGGGCGAGAACATCGGCACCACGGCCACGGCCAACCTGGCAGCCCTGGGCTCCGGCACCGAGGCGCGACGCGCCGCGCTGGCCCATCTGCTCTTCAATGTCTTCGGCGTCATCTGGGTGCTCTGCGTGTTCTATCCCTTTGTGGGCACCGTATGCCGTCTGGCGGGCTACGACCCCGAGGCGGGCGGACAGGCCTCGCGCCTGCCGGTCGTGCTGGCCATGTTCCACACGGGCTTCAACGTGGCCAACACCGCCCTTCTGCTGGGCTTCGTGCCCCAGATTGAGCGCATCGTGTGCTGGCTCATGCCAGGGAAGAAAGAGCCCGAGCCGGAGACGTTCCGCCTGCGCTACATCCAGGCCAACCTCATGCAGACGCCCGAGATTGCCATCCTGCAGGCGCAGAAGGAGACCCTCCTCTTTGCCCGCCGCACCCAGGATATGTTCGCCATGGTGGGCCAGCTGCTCCACCAGACCGACGATGCCGCCTTCGAAACGCTCTACAAGGAGATTGCCCACCAGGAGGTCATCACCGACCAGATGGAGGACGCCATCGCCCGCTTCCTCGAAGACGTGGGACGCGACCACCTGAGCGACGACTCGAAGGCCCGCGTCCGCCAAATCATGCGCCAGCTCTGCGAGCTCGAGAGCATCGGCGACGCCTGCCTCAAGCTGGCCCGTACACTCCACCGGCACCACGAGCTGGGCCAACTCTTCACGCCCGAACAGCTCGACCACATCCACACGATGATGGGCCTCTCCAGCCAGGCCCTCGCACAGATGAACGACGCCCTCACATCGCCCCGAAGCCCCAAGCTGCTCGAAGACGCCTACCACCTCGAGGAACAGACCAACACCCTGGCCCGCCAGCTCAGGGCCGAGAACATCACGGCCATCAACGACCGCCGCTACGACTATGCCCTGGGCACGCTCTACGCCGACATCATCAGCGAGTGCGAGGCTCTGGGCAACTATGTCATCAACGTCGTCGAAGCCCGCCACCGCCACCACGCAGCGCTGGGCTGACAGGGGCGTCGCTGGATGGCAAGAGCGGATTTAATTGACTATTTTCTTACATTTCAGCCTTCCTATTTCTTCGGAAAGTTCAACCCGGACGAAAACGGCGTAGGTCTTTTGCCAACGCAAC
>CAMJRQ010000234.1 GCA_946408305.1 uncultured Prevotellaceae bacterium | reverse complement strand
GTATTCGGGACGGAAATCGTGGCCCCACTCCGAGATGCAGTGGGCCTCGTCGACGGCGTAGAACGATATCTTCACGCTGTTGAGGAAGCCTACGTTCTCGGCTTTCGTGAGCGATTCGGGGGCTACGTAGAGCAGTTTCGTGCGGCCCGCCTGAATGTCGCGCTTCACCTTGTCAATTTGTGCACGCGTGAGAGACGAGTTGATGAAGTGGGCCAGTCCGTCCTGTTCGCTCACCAGGCGGATGGCGTCCACTTGGTTCTTCATCAGTGCGATGAGGGGCGAGATGACGATGGCCGTGCCCTCCATGAGCAGTGCCGGCAGCTGATAGCAGAGCGACTTGCCGCCACCTGTGGGCATCAGGACAAAGGTGTCGTGGCCCGCCAAGAGGTTGCGGATGATGGCTTCTTGGTCGCCCTTGAAGGTGCCGAAACCGAAGTAGCGCCGGAGTTCTTCTGTCAGGTTGTATTGCGGCATTTTCCGTGATATGACGAATCGCACCTACAAAATTAAGCAAAAATTTCCGAACAGAAAAACTTTTGGACAAGTTTTTTTCGTGGGGGTACTTCGTGTGGAAGACTTCAGGGCAGGGTGTCAGATTTAAGGAAAACGCCCTATTCCCTCACATCGTTCAGCCCAGCTTCTGGTATTTCTCCACTTGCTGGCGGGCATATTCGGGCGTGATAACGAGCTTCTTCTTGCCGCTGGAGGGGGCGTCGTACTGAGCATCGGTCATGATGGCTTCCATGATGGAGCGCAGCCCGCGGGCGCCGAGTTTGAACTCCACGGCCTTGTCCACGATGTAGTCGAGCGTCTCGGGGGCAAAGGTGAGCTCGATGCCGTCCATGCGGAAGAGCTTCACCTGCTGTTTGACGAGCGAGTTCTTCGGCTCGGTGAGGATGCGGCGCAGGGCGTCGCGGTCGAGCGGATCGAGATAGGTGAGCACGGGCAGACGGCCGATGATTTCTGGTATTAGGCCGAAGGACTTGAGGTCCTGCGGCTGCACATACTGCATGAGGTTCTTGGTGTCGATGTGACGCGTGTGCTGCACGCTGTCGTATCCGATGGTGTGGGTGTTGAGCCGCTGTGCAATCTTGCGCTCGATGCCGTCGAAGGCTCCGCCGCAGATGAAGAGTATGTTGCGCGTGTCCACGTGGATGTAGTCCTGGTCGGGGTGCTTGCGCCCGCCCTTGGGGGGCACGTTGACGATGTCGCCCTCGAGCAGTTTGAGCAGTCCCTGCTGCACGCCCTCGCCGCTCACGTCGCGCGTGATGCTGGGGTTGTCGGCCTTGCGGGCAATCTTGTCTATCTCGTCGATGAAGACGATGCCCCGCTGGGCAGCCTCCACGTCGTAGTCGGCCACCTGGAGCAGGCGCGAGAGGATGCTCTCCACGTCCTCGCCCACGTAGCCGGCCTCGGTGAAGACGGTGGCGTCGACGATGGTGAAGGGCACTTCCAGCAGGCGGGCTATCGTGCGTGCCAGCAGCGTCTTGCCCGTACCCGTGGAGCCCACCATGATGATGTTGCTCTTCTCGATTTCGACGCCGTCGTCATCCGTATCCTGCTCCAGCCGCTTGTAGTGGTTATAGACCGAGACGGCCAGGTAGCGCTTGGCCTGGTCCTGACCGATGACATACTGGTCAAGGTATTCCTTTATCTGGTGGGGCTTGGGCAGCCGGCGGAGGTCGAGCTTCGGCTTGTGGGCCACTCCGCGCCGACTTTCGGCTATAATCAGATGGGCCTGCTCCACGCAGTCGTTGCAAATATATCCGTCGACGCCGGTCAGCAGCAGCTGCACCTCCTTCTCCGTACGTCCGCAGAAGGAACAGCGTTTCATTTTCTCTCTTGCCATTTAGCGAATGATTTGAGGGCGCAAAGTTACGAAATAGAATTCAAAACGCAAAATTCGGAGCCCTGCATTTTACAGCGCGGCATCTATCACGTTGGGATAGTGGTCGGTGAGCATCACGGTGAAGCGGGCCTGCACGCAGTCGAATCGCTTCACCTCCACCCGCCGGCGCGGGTCGAGCAGGAGGCAGTGGTCGATGGCTCCCTCCTGGCGTTCGGGGCTGCGCCGGCGGCTCTCGCGCGAGAAGCCGTCCTTGGGGCTGCAGATGTGGTGGCCGTTGTGGAGGTCGGCATACTCGGTGGCCAGCCGATAGCAGGGCTCGTAGCCCTCGTCGAAGAACTGGCGCATGGGAAGGGAACTCTCGTAGCAGTTCATGTCGCCCGTCACGAAGACGGGACAGTGGTGCTCGGCGCGGATCACCTCGGCCTCGGCCAGCAGGAGGCGCACCTGGGCGGCGCGGGCTTGGGTGCTGCCGGGCTGCACCTTGTTGTTCTTGAACCAGAGGTGGGTGGTGATGACGGCAAAGACCTGCCCCGTGGCCTTGTGGCGGAAGACGGCCGAAGTGAACGACTTCGAGCCCTCGTTGCTCCACCGCTCGGGCGTATAGAGGTGGTAGTTGGCACTGAGCTGCTCCAGCGTGGCGGGGTTGTAGAAGATGGGCGTGTTGTCCCACACGTCGCCGCTCTCGTAGGAAGCGACGTAGCCGTACCGTCGGATGCGGGGCCAGAAGCGGTCGTGCATGTGGCGGCTGTATTCCTGGAGGGTGACTACGTCGGGCATGTAGGCTCGCACGAGTTGGGCAAACTGCGGGGCACGCACGTCGTCGCGCGGGTCCACGCCGGTGGGGAGCCATACCTCGGGGATGGCGTCGGACGAGTAATCCCAGATGTTGTCGTCGAGGATGCGCAGGTTGGCTCCTTCGGTCAGCG
>CAMJRQ010000233.1 GCA_946408305.1 uncultured Prevotellaceae bacterium | reverse complement strand
CACGGTGTAGAGCTGCCCCTGCGTGGAATAGGGGTGGACGTCGCGCCGATAGTCGCCCCAGCGGGCAGCCTCGTCGTAGAGGGCGGGGGCGATGACGTGGTAGAGGCTGTCCCAGAGCTGAAGGGTGGGCCCTTCGGTGAGCAGTCCGCCGGACGTGAGGTGCAGCCAGGCGCGGTCGATGAAGCGATGCAGGAACTGGGGGTGCTTCATCATGTTGTGGAAGAGGGCCGTGGGGCAGTTGGTGTTCTTCACGCCGAGGACGTTGTCGCCCACCGTGTGCAGGCTGTTCTCCGAGTCCCAGCAGATGAAGCGGAAGCCCTGGTTGAGGTGCAGGCGGTTGCGCAGGGCCAGCCAGTTGTGATGGTCCCAGTCGCGGTTGCCTATGTAGAAGTTGATGAGCATGTAGTCGATGAAGTTGTCCACATCGAGCAGCTCCGTCAGCTGTCCGTCGTCCAGCGGCCGCTCGCCGATGATTTGCTGGTATGTGGCATCGTCCGACGCATTCCCGGAGAGCCTCATCAGCTGGAGCCAGGCATCGAGCGTGCCGTCGGCTGTCTCGAGCTGGTCTTCGCGCTTCACGATGTCGTAATCCTCGCGCCGCCCGCCGAAGTGATATTTGCAGTAGGCGTCGTCGATGCGCTCCGTCAGGTTGTAGACGCCCCAGTAGAGCCCGTTGAGGAAGAGGTGGACATACTGCCCGTCGCTCGTGGGATAGCCCATGCGCTGCTGCATGTGGCGAGCCCAGAGGTCGCGCGTATACTGAGCCCGCGTGCGCTGCGTCTCGTTGGTGTGAGTCCAGGCAAAGTTGAGGAACGAGCGCACGATGAGCGAATTGAACCGGTCGACGCCGCGCTGGCCATAGACGGGATAGTCGAGTTTACTGGGCCCGTAGGCGCTCTTGAAGAGCAGGCGGAACGAGTGTCGGGGGTTCGCTTCGGCGTTGCGTCCGGCTCCGCCGTGGAGCGTCAGGGCGCAGTCGACGCTCATGTCGTGGGCGGCAGGCCCTCCGAAGAGCTCTACCGAGGCGGGCCTTTCCCATCCGCGGCCGTCGTTCGCGGTAGCGCCGGTGTAGATGTAGATGCCTCCTGTCTCGGGGTCTTTCTGTTTGTTGAAGAGGTTACCGCGGTCGGTGACGATGGAGAGCACGGGCAGCGCCGAGAGGCCGCTCGTGATGAGGCGCGCCAGGCGGGGGATGCACGTCATCTCGGGGTCCATCTCGTAATCGGCGATGGCCGTGCCGCTCAGGTTGCGGTAGGCGCCCCACGTCGAGGGATAGCCCGCCGGATTGTTGGGCTGGCGGAGGACGTGCTCGGGGAAGATGTAGGAGGCGGTGAGGATGGGCGACGTGCGCTCGCCGTTACGAAACTCGGCTGCGCGCAGGATGAGCGTCGTGTCGGTGGCCAGCACTCTGCCGCAGAGCGGGCTCTGGGCCGTGGGCTCGCTGCCGTCGGTGGTGTAGCGCAGTTCGGCCTGGGAATCGGAAGGTGTGACACGAAGCAGCAGGCGCCTGTTATAAACACCATGGGGGATGTTGACGCGGGGCTGGGCCGCGAGCGCGGCGGGCAGGCAGCCGAGCAGGAGGCACAGGAGCAGCGGTGCCGATATCTTCGGGGGCAGTGTGATTCTCATCGTTTTTTTTCCTTCGGGCCGCGTTCGGGCCCGTTCCAGTTAGTGCTTTGCAGAGGGTAAAGTTACGCTTTTTTTGCCGACCGGCCAACATTTTGGGCCTGAAATTCACCCAAATTGGTCGTTAAACCACGCAACTCGCTCCCTTTCACAGCGAGGGGCGCTCACCATGCAGTGGTGGGCGCCCCTCGGTTCGTTCTATTGTCTTCGGGCAGGATTTTTACTTCTTCTCGACCCTCACATTGGCCACGCGTTTGTTGGTCTTGTGGTTGTAAATCAACATGTCGGCCATTTTCTCCGAGATGCGATAAACGACATACGACAGATAGCGTGAGCCATCCACGAAGGTTTCAATCTTGAAGCCGTCGCCGTCGTAGGTGCCCTCGCCATCGCCCAGCACCTCGCTCTTGGCTTCGTAGGTGCCGTCGGGGCGGAAGGTGATTTCGGCCGTCAGCCCTGCCTTGGCGGCGTCTATCAGCTCTTCGCCTCTCTGGACGTACTTGATGCTCCACGTCCCCAGGAGCGTACTGGCGGGGAAGACAAACTGCTGGCCGTTGGGGCGCTTGGTCAGATACTGCATGTCGTCGCCGAAATAGAGTTTGTCGCCCTCGATACGATAGGGTATGGGGGTGCTGGGGCCGGACTGGATCGTGCCGTTGTTCTTGTCGATGACCGTATAAGTCCGTTTATTGATCCTATTGTCGGGGCAGGCTGCCTCGGTGGCAATGGCGGTGCCGTCGTCCCGGAATTCATAGGTCCAGCAGAACAGGGCACCAGATATGGAGATGGTGCCGTCCCACTTGCCTACGATCGCGGCTTTGGGATCGTTGTCGCCATCGTCGTCGGAACACGAAGTGAAGCCCACGCTGAGAGTAGCCAGCAGCACGAGCGGGAGGAAGAATTTTGCTTTCATCGGTCGTTTTGTTTAAGGGTTGCTTATATTACGGTTTACGCACCACAAAATTAGGGAAAAATGGCGAAGCATCCAAGAAAATCGGGAAAAATATATTCGGTTCCGATTTGCAAAATAGCAGACGCTCAAAGACAAATAATCCTTACATTTCGCGCTTTCCAGATTGTCGCGAAGTTCAATCCGCACGGAAATCCTCAAGGGTTTTGGCCAACGCTCCACGGTGTTTTGGACAACGCAACGTGGTGTTCGGGCTCCAAGAACGC
>CAMJRQ010000232.1 GCA_946408305.1 uncultured Prevotellaceae bacterium | reverse complement strand
CTACATGTTCCCCAGCGACAACTACCGCGACAACCCCACCGACGAGGTGGAGAACTTCAAGATAGGCGCGGCCGTGGCCGACAGTCCCGAGGGCCCCTTCACCGACCTCATGGATCGCCCCATCTTCAACCCCGACTATCCCATCATCGATGCCAACGTCTATTTCGACGACGCCACCGACCGTTGCTTCCTCTACTACAGCCGTTGCTGCTACAAGCATCCCGTGGCGAGCGAGATAGCCGACTCGCTGCGCCAGGCCGGACAGTTCCAGCAGATTGAAGAGAGCTGGGTCTACGGCGTGCAGCTGGCCAACGACTTCACCCACATCATCGGCGAGCCGCAGCTCCTGCTGGCACCGCCCACCCGCATCGACGACGCCCAGGCCGAATGGGAGAGCCGCAGCGCCACCCACGGCGAGGTGAACCGCCGCTGGACCGAGGGCAGCTTCCTCTTCCGCGAGGGCGACACGTACTACATCATGTATAGTGCCAATTCCTACATGGGCCGCTACTACGCCGTGGGATATGCCACGGCCGACAACCCGCTGGGCCCCTTCACCAAAGCCTCGAACAACCCCGTGCTCCAGGAGAACGTGAGCCAGGGCGGCACGGTGATGGGCACCGGCCACAACATGGTCATCACCATGCCCGACGGACAGCGCTACTGCGTCTACCACGGCCGCATGAGCGACAACCCGGCCGAGCGCGTCGTCTTGATGGACAAGCTGAACATCAGCCGCAAGGGCGTCCTCACCGTCGAAGGGCCCACCACCGAGCCGCAGAAGGTCTGCATCAAATAGCACATTCCGCCCACCAACAGCGCCACGGAGAGCCCCTTCGGCCCCCCGAAGACATGCGGCAGCCCTTCGTCGGCCAAAAACTTTTCCAGCCCGACCAAAAAAAAGGTGAAACCCTTTGCAACTATACATATTTGCACTATATTTGCACCCCGAAAACCGACTGCAATTTCTGCATTCACATGGAAGCAAAAGATTCACTCATCAAGATACTGAAGTCGCTGCTGGAGATTGATGCCCCCCTGCCCAAGACGTTGCTCGTGGACTTCCTCTCGGGCAAGGAGTCGAACGCCATCACCGAGGCGCGGCTCGACGAGAAGGAGACCTTCGGCTGCGGCGACAGCCACGAGGAGGACTACTGGTCCGACCTCATCGACACCGCCTGCGAACGGGGCTACCTCAAGTTCAAGAACGTAAAGCTGCAGACCCTCGTCGTCACGCCGCAGGGCAAGAAGTTCCTCAAGGAGCCCACCTCCTTCCCCATCGACGAGGAGCGCGACATGCCCGTGCTGCCTGCCGACAAGGCGCTCGACGAAATCGTGCAGAACGCCATGAAAGTGCACTCCACGAGCGAAGCCTCGCCACGCACCAAGCAGCAGATGAAGCTCATCCACGCCATCGACTGCAAGGTGGCGCTCGACGACTTTGCCGAGAACGAGAGCCTGGGCCTCGACGAGGTGCTCGACGAGGCCGAGAAGCTGGTGCGTCAGGGTCGCCCGCTCGACATCACCTACTTCACCGACGAAGTCATCGGCCCCGAATGCGTCGACGAGCTCGTGTCCTACTTCCGCAACGCGCCGAGCGACAATCTCGACGACGCCCTCGCCGAGTATGGCGACGTCTACAACGACATGGAAATCCGCCTGGCGCGCCTCGTCTACCGTGTCGGGCAGCTTGCCAAGAAATAGCCGGCCGCCGAACCCCGCCGGGGGGAGCGAGGCTGAAAGAAGCAATATTATGAACATACTGAAATTCAACCCCATCTTCAAGCCCACGCTCTGGGGTTCCGAGACGTGGGTCGTCTCGGCCGTCAAGGGCTCCGAGTCCATCGTGCTCAACGGCGAGGACAAGGGTCTCTCGCTGCCCGAGGTGGTGGAGCGCTACGGCGCCGACTTCCTCGGAAAGAAGAACAGCCGGCGCTTCGGCCAGGACTTCCCGCTGCTCATCAAGTTCATCGATGCCCAGCAAGACCTCTCCATCCAGGTGCACCCCGACGACGAGCTCAGTGCCCGCCGCCACGGCAAGATGGGCAAGAACGAGATGTGGTACGTGGTCGATGCCGACCGCGGCAGCCACCTCATCGCAGGCTTCCGCCGCCGTGTCGACACAGCCGACTATGCCGCCCGCGTGGCCGACGGCAGCATCGAGGACGACCTCTGCAAGGTGCCCGTGGCGCCCGGCGACTGCTTCTTCATCCCCGCCGGACGTGTCCACGGCATCGGTGCCGGCATGATGATAGCCGAGATTCAGCAGACGAGCGACGTCACCTATCGCATCTACGACTACCTGCGGCGCGACCGCGACGGCCACCAGCGCGAGCTCCACACCGAGCTGGCACTCGAGGCCATCAACTTCGACGACATCACAGACGACCCCAAGGTGCACTACACCGAGCAGCGCGACCTGCCCGTCAAGCTCGTTGCCACGCCCTACTTCGTGACCAGCGAGCTGAAGCTGAGCCGCACCCTCGTGCGCCGCTATCCGGGCAACGACTCGTTCCGCGTCTACATGTGCATCGACGGCGCCTGCTGCTTCCTCTCGCCCAAGGGCCAGGGCGTCTTCCTCCACGCCGGAGAGTCGCTCGTGGTGCCCGCCTCGATGAGCGACGTGACCATCATCCCCGACGGCACCGTCAAACTGCTCGAGAGCTACGTGGACTAATCCTACCTACACCTTCTGTCGCGAGCGCCCTCCCTCCCTGAATTTTTGGGGAGAGAGGGCGCTCGCTGTGTTATTTCTCCCCTCAGTCCTTCGGACAGCCTTGCCCTCCGTCGCTTCGCTCCCCAGACG
>CAMJRQ010000231.1 GCA_946408305.1 uncultured Prevotellaceae bacterium | reverse complement strand
CGGTCAAAGTGGCACTCGTCCTTGAGCAGCAGCTGCTGGTTGCGGGCGATGCGCTCGGCAAACTCGGTGGGCTGCTCGTAGGGCAGGTCGAAGGGGCGCACCACGATGCTCTCCACTCCGCCCAGGGCGGCGCTCATCGTCTCGGTCTGCGAGCGCAGCATGTTCACGTAGCTGTCGAAGAGCGTCTGGTTGAAGGTGGTGGTCAGGGCGCAGACGTGCATCTTGGCGCTCTCCTTGTCGGCGGTGTACTGGCTGACAATCTGTGCCCACAGCAAGCGGGCGGCGCGCAGCTTGGCTATCTCCATGAAATAGACGCCGTTGATGCCCAGGTTGAACTTGATGCTCTGGGCGGCCAGCTCGGGGGCGACGCCGGCTTCGGTGAGCTGCTGCATGTATTCGTTGCCCCATGCCAGCGCGTAGCCCAGGTCCTGATAGCTATAGGCTCCGGCGTCGGTCAGGCGATAGGCGTCGACGCTGATGGCGCGCATGTTGGGGTATGCGGCCAGTGTCTCCACCATCGTCTTGGCCTCGGCGAGGCGCTCGGTGGTGTCCTTGCCCTTCGTGATCATCTTCTCGAGGGGGTCGAAGCCGATGCTGCCCACCACCTTTTCGGGGGCGATGCCTTTCTTCTGGAAGTAGGCTGTCAGCGTCTGGGCCAGCTTGACGGCGCTGCACGGGCAGGTCTGGAAGTTTAGCTCCACGCAGTCCACGTAGATGCCCTCCAGCAGGGTCTCGACGTATGCGTCGCTCACCTCCTTGCCGGGGATGATGAAGCCCAGGCTCGTGACGCCCTTGTTCAGGATGTCCAGGGCCTTCTGGTTGGCCTCCTTGGCGTCCTCACACTTGATGTCCTGGCGGACATACCACTCGTTGTCGGCGGCCTTGTTGCCGCGCACGTAGGGGAACTCGCCGGGCAAGGCGTTCACCGTGGCCATCTGGTCCACGTCCTCCTTGCGGTAGAAGGGCTCCATCGAGAAGCCCTCGTTTGTTCTCCACACCATTTTCTTCTGATAGTCGGCCCCTTTGAGGTCTACCTCAATCTTGTCGCGCCATTCTTGCGCGGTGGGGGCGGTGAAGTCAGAGAAAAGTCTTTCTTTACTTTCTGCCATAATTATTAGTTAATGTGTGTGTATGTTTTTTTGACCGCGCAAAATTACTCAATTTTATGCGAAGGACAAAATTTCCTTGCCCCAAACATTCCCGTCTGCACTTTTTTCCGTAATTTTGCGCCCGAAATTCGGGGATGTTACCGATAAAGGCGTTTATTATGGACTGGTTTGTATCTCTTTTCACTTCCACCGACAGCGTGGCCCACATCGTCCTGCTCTATGCTGCCGTCATCACCGTGGGCATCGGCCTCGGCCGTCTGAAGGTGCGGGGCATCTCGCTGGGCGTCACCTTCGTTCTCTTTGCCGGAATCCTGGCCGGCCACCTGAATTTCACCGGGCCGTCCGACGTGCTGGCCTTCATTCAGGACTTCGGGCTCATCCTCTTCGTCTATTGCATCGGGCTCCAGGTGGGCCCCGGCTTCTTCCAGAGCTTGCGCGAGGGCGGCATCCGCATGAACCTCATGGCCCTTGCCATCATCCTGCTCAACGTCGTCTGCTGCATAGGCCTCTTCTTCCTTGTCTTCTACGATGCCGCTGCCCCGGGAGCCCAGAACTCCACCAACCTGGCCATGATGGTGGGCGTGCTCTGCGGAGCCGTCACCAACACGCCCGGACTGGGAGCCGCCACCGAGGCCTGCTCGCAGGTCTTTGGCGCCGAGGCCCCCGACATTGCCAACGGCTATGCCTGCGCCTATCCCCTCGGCGTCGTCGGCATCATCCTGGCCACCATCTCGCTGCGCATCCTCTGCCGCATCAGCCTGCGCCACGAGCAGGAGCAGATTGAGCACGAGCTGGCCGCCAACCCCCACGCCGTGCCCCACCGCATGACGCTCTCGGCCCAGAATCCCTCGTTGGCCGGGCGCACGCTCCTCCAGGTGCGCCAGTTCCTGGGGCGCGACTTCGTCTGCAGCCGCATCCTCCAGGAGGGCCACGTCAGCATCCCCACGCGCGACACCATCCTCCACCCCGGCGACCATCTCTACATCACCTGCGCCCAGGACGACGCCGAGGCCATCCAGGCCTTCATCGGGCCCGAGGAACCCGTCGAGTGGCAGGAGCAGGACGTGCCCTTCGTCTCGAAGCACATCCTCGTCACCCGCCCCGAGATGAACGGCAAGACCTTCGGACAGATGCACTTCAGCAGCGTATATGGCGTCAACGTCACACGCATACGCCGAGGCGACCAGAACCTCTTTGCCAACCGCAACCTGCGCATGCAGGTGGGCGACCGCATCGTCGTCGTCGGCCCCGAGGACGCCGTAGACCGCGTGGCCAGCAAGATGGGCAACTCCGTAAAGAGCCTCGAGCACCCCAACCTGGCCGCCATCTTCGTGGGCATCCTGCTCGGCATCGTGCTGGGCTCCATACCCTTCGCAGTGCCCGGAGTGCCCACGCCCGTGAAGCTCGGACTGGCCGGCGGACCCCTCATCGTGGCCATCCTCATCGGCCGCTTCGGATACAAGATGAAGCTCGTTTCCTACACCACTACCAGCGCCAACCTCATGCTGCGCGAGATAGGCCTCGTCCTCTTCCTGGCCAGCGTGGGCATCAAGGCCGGAGCCACCTTTGCCGACACCGTCCTCCAGGGCGACGGACTCACCTACGTGTGGTGCGGCTTCCTCATCACCGTCCTCCCCCTGCTCATCGTGGGTCTCGTGGCCCGCCTGCGCTACAAGCTGAACTATTTCACTCTCATGGGCCTGCTGGCCGGCAGCACCACC
>CAMJRQ010000230.1 GCA_946408305.1 uncultured Prevotellaceae bacterium | reverse complement strand
GCCGCGAGCGGGTGGGCGACGTCCCCACCGAGATGTTCCGCCACTTCTTCAAGAGCCTCTCCGACGCCGCACGCATGAACCTCAACATCCGTGCCGAGGGCGAGAACGAGCACCACAAGATAGAGGGCATCTTCAAGGCCCTGGCACGCAGCATCCGCATGGCGGTGCAGCGCGATGTTTCACATTTCGAACTGCCCAGCAGCAAGGGTATGCTCTGACCTGGCCAGGAACCGACGATGGAAAAGAACCAGTACCCCTCGCAATTACTCGGCCGGGCCGTCGACGAGATGAGCCGTCTGCCTGGAATCGGTCGCAAGACGGCCCTGCGGCTGGTGCTCCATCTCCTCCGACAGGACGAGGCACAGACCGAAGCGCTGGCCCAGAGCCTATCGACGCTCCGGAGCCAGGTGCACTACTGCCGCCTCTGCCACAACATCTGCGACACCGAGCTCTGCAGCATCTGCTCCAGCCCCTCGCGCGACGGCTCGCAGGTCTGCGTCGTGGAGAACATCCAGGACGTCATGGCCATCGAGAACACCCAGCAATCCCGCGGGCTCTACCATGTGCTGGGCGGCATCATCTCGCCCATGGACGGGGTGGGCCCGGCCGACCTCGAGATAGCTTCGCTTGTGGACCGCGTCAAGGGTGGGGGAGTGGAGGAGGTCATCCTGGCCCTGAGCAGCACCATGGAGGGCGACGCTACCGGCTTCTACATCTTCCGCAAGCTGCAGGAGACGGGTGTCCGCGTGACCATCATCGCCCGCGGAGTGGCCCAGAACGACGAACTGCAATACACCGACGAGGTGACGCTCGGCCGAGCCCTGGCCGGTCGCGTACCATTTAAAGGATAATTAGGAATCATGACAAAGAAACAGACAGCAATCATCTTCGCTTCGATGATTCTTTCGACGGTCCTCACCGCACTCATCTTCGAATTCATCACCCGCCGCCAAGGCCCGCTGCTGCCGCCCGAGAGCATCACGCCGGCCCTGAAGTATGCCTTCGGCGTGTGCTGCGTGCTGGGCAGCATCGGCGGAGCCTTCCTGGCCCTGCGCCAGAAGTATTGGAACCCTCTGCTGCGCCTCTCGCTGCTCACGGCTCCGGCCCTCATGGTCATCATCGACTACTATCTGCTGGCCGACCGCAACTACCTCTATTGCCTGCCCCTGCTCTTCGTGGCGGCCTGCATGTTGTTCTACCGGGTGATGCAGGATTAAGAGGCATGAAGCTCAGCATCGTCATCGTAAGCTACAACGTCAAGTACCACCTCGAGCAATGCCTGCGCTCGGTGGCGTGCGCCCTGGAAAGCATCGAGGCCGAGGTGTGGGTGGTGGACAACGCCAGCACCGACGGCAGCGTCGCCTATCTGAGCGAGCGCTTCCCCGACGTGCGTTTCATTGCCAACCCCGAGAATGTGGGCTTTGCACGGGCCAACAATCAGGCCATCCGCCAGGCTACGGGCCAGTATGTCTTGCTGCTCAACCCCGACACCCTCGTGGCCGAGCAGACGCTGCGCGGCTGTGTCGAATTTCTCGACAGCCACCCCCGCGTGGGAGCCGTGGGCGTGAAGATGCTCAACCCCGACGGCACCTTCGCCCCCGAGAGCCGGCGCGGACTGCCCACCCCCTTCACCAGCTTCTGCAAGATGAGCGGGCTCACCGACCTCTTCCCCCGCAGCCGCGTCTTTGGCCGCTACTACATGCAGTATCTCGACCGCAACGAGGCCGCCTCCATCGAGGTCATCTCCGGAGCCTTCAACATGCTGCGGCAAGAGGCCCTCCGACAGGTGGGACTGCTTGATGAGGACTTCTTCATGTATGGCGAAGACATCGACCTGAGCTACCGCCTGCTCAAGTGCGGATGGGAGAACTACTACCTGCCGCTCCCCATCCTCCACTACAAGGGCGAGAGCTCCGTGAAGACCAGTTTCCGCTACGTGAGCGTCTTCTACAACGCCATGTTCATCTTCTATAACAAGCACTTCAGCCGCCGCTACCGCCTGATGGGGTGGCTCATCAAGGGTGCCGTCTGGGCCAAGCTCAGCCTCGAAATGCTCTCGCGCGTCCTCGGCCGTCTGCGCCGAGCCCTCCGATGTGTGCGCACCGTCCCCTTGCGGCGCTATCTCACCTTCGATTTCGACACCGTCCCCGTCTCGCGCATCCTCGAACAGCTCGAGCAGCAGACCGACGAGCCCCGCGCCATCCTCCAGACCAATTCGCGCCAGGCCGGAGTAATCATCCGTCCCGGAGAAGCCCTCCCGCTCTAACCACTAACCTCTAACCACTCACCTTTTGCTCACCTCCCAACGAATCACGCTGCGGGCCGTCGAACCCGAAGACCTCGACCTGATGTACCTCGTCGAGAACGACACCCGCCTGTGGCCCCAGGGCGAGGCCACCGCCCCCTTCTCGGCCTATGCCCTCCGGCAGTTTATTGCCGAGAGTCAGAACGACATCTACAAGGACGGTCAGCTGCGGCTCGTCATCCAGGGCGCCGACGGCATCGCCAAGGGCTTCGTCGACCTCCAGAACTTCCATCCCCGCCACCTGCGGGCCGAGGTGGGCATCGTCCTCTTGCCCGAGTGGCAGCGGCAGGGGCTGGCCTCCGAGGCACTCTCGCTGCTGTGCGAATACTGTGCCGACCACCTCGCCCTCCACCAGCTCTCGGCCTTTGTGGCCGCCGACAACGAGGCCGCCCTCTCCCTCTTCCGCCGAGCCGGCTTCGTGCAGACTGCCTGTCTCGACGAATGGCTCCGCCGCGGCAGCGCCTTCTGCGATGCCCTGCTCATGCAGAAGATGCTCTGAACGAGACGCCCCGATAGACATACCTTCC
>CAMJRQ010000229.1 GCA_946408305.1 uncultured Prevotellaceae bacterium | reverse complement strand
CTATGCCCGAAACTTTCTGGGCAACATGGAGCGCCCCGACGTAGACCTCATCACCGGGTTGAGCCCCGTCATCAGCATCGACCAGAAGACCACCAACCGCAACCCGCGCAGCACCGTCGGCACCACCACCGAGATCTACGACTACCTCCGACTTCTCTTTGCCCGCGCTGGCGAGGCCTTTTCCTACGTCACCGGCGAACGCATGGTGAAGTACACCGAGGAGCAGATCATCCATCTCATACTGCAAGACTACGCCGGGCGTCGCGTCTGCATCCTCGCCCCCCTCGTCAAGAACCGCAAGGGCCACTATCAGGAGCTCTTCGAGAGCACCCGCCGCCGCGGATTCATCTATGTCCGCGTGGATGGCGTCATACAGGAGATAGTCCCCGAGATGAAAGTCGACCGCTATCGCAACCACGACATCGAGGTCGTCGTGGACCGCCTACAGGTGCAGGACAAGGACGACAAACGGCTCCAGCAGACCGTGGCCACGGCCATGCGGATGGGCGACGGGCTCCTCATGGTCTACGACATGCAGACCGAGCAGGTGCGCCACTACAGCAAGCGCCTCATGTGCCCCACGAGCGGCATCTCCTACAAAGACCCCGCCCCCCACGACTTCTCCTTCAACAGCCCCCAGGGCGCATGCCCCCGCTGCAAGGGACTCGGTTTCGTTAACCTCATCGACGTCGACAAGGTCATCCCCGACCGCAGCCTCTCCCTCCGCCAGGGCGGACTGGCCCCGCTCGGCAAGATGCGCCAGTCGATGATTTTCTGGCAGATACAGGCACTGCTCGCCACCTACGACTGCACGGCCGACACACCTTTTGCCGACGTGCCCCCCGAGGCCGTCGACGAGATTCTCAACGGCTCCGCCGAGCGCCTCCGCATCCCCTCCTCCGTCACGCAGACCACAAACGATTACTATACCACCTACGAGGGCCTGGCCAAGTACATCCAGCAGATGCAGGAGGCCGACCTCGGCAGCAACGCCCAGAAATGGGTGGAGCAGTTCAGCCGCACCGCCGAGTGCCCTGCCTGCCACGGGATGCGCCTCAACCGCCAGGCACTCCATTTCCGCATCGACGGCAAGAACATCATGGAACTGGCCCGCATGGACCTCTCCGACCTCTCCCAGTGGCTCGACACGCTCGACGAACGCCTCTCCGACCACCAGCGCGTCATCGCCACCGAGATACTCAAGGAGATACGCTCCCGCCTCCATTTCCTCCTCGACGTGGGCCTCGAATACCTCTCTCTGGCGCGCCCCTCGGTGAGCCTCTCGGGCGGCGAGAGCCAGCGCATACGGCTGGCCACGCAGATTGGCAGTCAGCTGGTCAATGTGCTCTACATCCTCGACGAGCCCTCCATCGGGCTCCACCAGCGCGACAACATACGCCTCATACGCTCGCTCAAGAAGCTGCGCGACGCCGGCAACACCGTCATCGTCGTGGAGCACGACCAGGAGATGATGGAGAACGCCGACTACATCGTCGACATAGGCCCCGGAGCCGGCCGCAGGGGTGGGGAAGTGGTCTTCCAGGGCACCTATCCCCAGATGCTCGCCGCGCCGACGCTAACCGGCAACTACCTCACCGGCAGCCGCACCATCGCCGTCCCCGCCACCCGCCGCGCCGGCAACGGCCACGTCCTCACCCTGCGCGGCGCCACCGGCAACAACCTCAAGGACGTCGACGTCAGCTTCCCCCTGGGCTGCCTCATCTGCGTCACCGGAGTGAGCGGCAGCGGGAAGAGCACCCTCGTCAACGACACCCTCCAGCCCATCCTCAGCCGCCACTTCTATCGCTCCCTGCGCGAACCGCTCCCCTACGAGCGCATCGAGGGCGTCGAATACATCGACAAGGTGGTCGACGTCGACCAGAGCCCCCTGGGCCGCACGCCACGCTCCAATCCCGCCACCTACACCGGTGTCTTTAACGACATACGCAACCTCTTCGTTGAACTCCCCGAGGCCCGCATCCGAGGCTACAAGCCCGGACGCTTCTCCTTCAACGTCAAGGGCGGACGCTGCGAGGCGTGCGGCGGCAACGGATACAAGACCATCGAGATGAACTTCCTGCCCGACGTCACCGTGCCCTGCGAAGTCTGCCGCGGCAAGCGCTACAACCGCGAGACCATGGAAGTGCATTTCCGAGGAAAAAGCATCGCCGACGTGCTCGACATGACCGTCAACCAGGCCGTCGAATTCTTCCAGAACCAGCCCACCATATTAAATAAAATAAAAGTGCTCCAGGACGTCGGACTGGGCTACATCAAGCTCGGCCAGCCCTCCACCACCCTCTCCGGCGGCGAGAGCCAGCGCGTGAAGCTGGCCACCGAGCTCGGCAAGAAAGACACGGGCCGCACGCTCTACATCCTCGACGAACCCACCACCGGACTCCACTTCGAGGACATCAACGTCCTGCTCTCCGTCTTGAACCGATTGGTCGACAAAGGCAACACCATCATCATCATCGAGCACAACCTCGACGTCATCAAGTCGGCCGACTGGCTCATCGAGATGGGCCCCGAGGGCGGACAGGGCGGCGGTCAGCTCCTCTTTGCCGGAACGCCCGAGGAGATGGCCCAGGGCCACGTGGGCCACACGGCTCCCTTCCTGGCCCGTATGCTCGGGCGGTAGGCGAAATCCGTCCGTGGATTGTGACCTTTTCCTGACATTATCTGCTTCGTAGATTTCCGGAAAGTTCGTCTCGGCTCGGAACCCTCAAGGGTTTTGGCCAACGCAACACGTTGTTTTGGCCCACACAACGTGGTGTTTCGGCCCCGAGAACGCGTTCTTTTGCCCCAAATCCCGTGTTCCTCCCGAAAAATCGAATTTTGGAAGCGTTGAAAATCAGATGGT
>CAMJRQ010000228.1 GCA_946408305.1 uncultured Prevotellaceae bacterium | reverse complement strand
GGAGCACATAGAACAGCGAATTTTACGAATTCATCGAATTAGTTTTTATCTGAATATCAGACAGAAAATTCGTTTAATTCGTAAAATTCGCTGTTTTAATACAGTTCTCTTATTCTCTTATTCTTCGAAGCCAGCCTTCACGAAGGGACGGATGACGACCGGACCCACCAGTCCGGCGGGCAGCAGCTCGTCCTGTGCCGTCCAGTGGCGGTGTCCCACGTAGGTGGTGCGGCCCGACGTGCGGCTTTCGGGGTGCTGCATCCATGCGGGCCATTCGGCGTAGCGCGGGCCGTCGGCCTTGTAGTCGAGGGGCAGGTGCTCGTCGCCGATGAGGCGGTTCACCCACTGGTTCGTCACGCGCACCTCGAGCGTGTTCACTCCGGCCTGCACGGCGCGGGTGATGTCGCAGTTGTAAGGCTCGTGCCACACGGTGCCCAGCTCCTGGTCGTTCACCTTTACGTCGGCGATTACGTAGACATGTCCCAGCTGCAATTCGAGCTGCAGGTCCTTGGCCACATAGTCCTCGGGCAGCGTGAAGGCGGTGGTGTAGGTGGCCGTGCCGCTGAAGTATTTCACGTCCTCCTCCTCGGCCTCGCTCAGCGAGATGAGGGTGGGGAAGCACTGGTCCCACTCGTGGCCCCACTTCTGGTTGAAGTGTACGTCCCAACTGCCCTCCACGGCGATGGGGGCGGGCACGTCTTCCACGTGTGCCTGGAGCCGGGTGCCGTCGGCCCGTGTCAGTGTGGCCTCGCCTGCGGCGGGAGTAATCCAGTAGGGGGTGCCGTCCTCCATGATGGTGCGCGGCTCCTCCTTGTGGCGCGAGAGGTCTATGGTCATGTCGTCGCTGTACTGCTCGTCGCGCAATTCGCCGCCCACCTTATATACAAGGCGCAACTTGGGCTCGCTCAGTTCCTCCACGATGCCGGCCGTGGGCACTTTCAGCTGGCTGGCTTCCACGACGCACTGCCCGGCCTCGATGAGTTCCTTCATTTGCGCCGTCACGTCGGCCGGCTTCGGCAAGCGTGTTCCGCGGAAGTTGGCCGGCACGTTGCCATAGAAGGCGTTCACGATGGCCACCTGGCCCTGCTCTCCGCCTTCGGGCAAGTTGAGCTTGGCGTTCTCCTGCACGTAGGCCGTCTGTTCGCGTCCGTTGAGCGTGTAGCGCACGAGGGCGTGCTTCAAGACGCCGAAGATGGGGTCGCCGCCCGAGAGGTCGTTGCCGATGGTCACGTCGCTCAGGCGTCCGTCCCGGACGAACGACTGCAGCTTCTCGGTCACGTCCACGATGCCCAGCGGCAGGAACTGGCCGTATTCGGCACTGATTATCTCCAGCCCGGGCAGAGGCTCCTTCTGGTCGTTGGTGAGCTCCTCGCTGAGCTGGGTATATTGCACGTCGTCTTTCTCCGGCTGGCGGAAGACGATGAAGTAAGCCTCCTCGGGCTCGAATGCCAGGTTGATTTCCGTCTGGCCCTCCTTCTCGGTCCAGGCCGGCAGGCGCTCCATCGTCCCGCTCACGGCGTTCCATTTCTCGGGCACGCGACCCGCGATGCGGAAGGTGCATTTCTCGCGGCGGTATTCCTTCTGCTGGTTCGATACGAAGTATATCTCGGCCTGGCGCGTCGAGCGGTGGATGTAGCGCAGGCGGTTGTCGCCGCGTCCGCCCTCGAAGTCGGGCTTCAGGCCCGTCTGCTTCATGGCTTCCTCCAGGCTGAGGTCTTTCACCTTCTCCGAGCCCCAGAGCTCTTCGACGAGTGCGTTGTAGGTGGAGTCGCTCTCGGGGTAGCCCTCGAGCGTGGGCTGGCATCCGTCGGGCCGCTGCCCGATGATTTGTGCGCCGGCCTCGGCAAAGCCCTTCAGCAGTTGGAGCAGCGCCACCGTGGGCCGCTCTTCCTGCGGCAGCAGGAGCATCTTGTAGGCCCGCCCGCGCGGCGTCTGCAGCAGGCCGTCCTTCACCTTCATCGTGCGCAGGTCGGAGAGCCCGATTTGGTCATAGTCGAGCCCCAGCTGGCGAATGTCGGGCCGCTCGGTGCCCATGTTGGGCGAGGAGCAGCCGATGAAGACGAGCATGTCCTCCACGCCCTCGCCCTGCTGCAGGAGGAACTGCGAGCGGGCGTTGTAGTCCATCCAGGCGCGGCCCTGCTCCCACCAAGTGTTGTGGCGGTTGAAGTTCGAACCGAAGTGGCCCAGCGTGAAGCCGGGGCCCACCTCCCAGGGCTGGTGGGCATTGGTGTGCAGGATGAAGCGGTTGATGCCGTTGGTCCACATCAGGTCGCCCTGGGCCTTGAGCAGGCCGGGGTGGTTCATGTGGCTGCCCTCCAGCTCGCCGGCCGTGAACGATTCGGCGCCCACCACCTGCGTGCCGTTGATGCGGGCGATGGAGGCGGCCAGGGCGGCCGTCGTCGAGTAGAGGTTGCGGCCCACCCAGAACTCGCCCATCGGCACCTCGGCCCAGCGGCCCACCTCGAGCGAGTTGAACGGACCCTCGTAGGGCTCCGTCAGGAAGCGCATGCCGTGCTTGTGGCACAACTCGGCGAAGTATTGGAAATAGTTCTCGGCCATCAGCTCGCCCACCGTCTGGCGCACGTCCCAGAGGAAGCGCTCCGAGGCATCGTTGCCCTCCACGTAGTATCCGGCCATGGCGGGCAGATAGGGCGTCAGGTCGTAGTGGCGGCGGGCCTGGAACTCGTTCTCGAAGCCGGCCGTCCAGTTGCCACAGCCCACCTCGTAGCTGTCGATGAGCGAACCGGTGAGCGACGTGCCGACGAGCGAGCCCAGGCGGTCGATGATGGGCTGTATGCCGCCGGCCCAGAAGGCGTCGAGCCCGCGGCGGCTCATCTTGTCGCACTCCAGGCCCTGGCCGCCCTCCTGGTGATCGTGGGCTTCGCCTTCTGCCAGATGAT
>CAMJRQ010000227.1 GCA_946408305.1 uncultured Prevotellaceae bacterium | reverse complement strand
CGACGTCGGGGTGGTAGACGGGAATGGCGTCGTTCTTCTCGAACCGGATGCCGTAGAGGCGCGAGGCCAGGCCAAAGACGCCCTGCTTGACGTACTCCAGCTTCAGATAGGGGCGGAACATCTCGGCGTCGATGTCGAACTGCTCCTTGCGCAGCTTCTGGCTGTAGTAGGCAAAGTCCCAAGGCTGCAACGTGAAGTCGGGGCTCGTGCTTGCGCAAGCAAGAGCCTCTACTTGCGCAAGCTCGGCCTTCGCCTTGGGCAAGTAGGCAGAGAGCAACTGCTCGAGCAATTCCGCCACCCGCTCCTTCGTCTCGGCCATGCGGTGGGTGAGCGCGAAGTCGGCAAAGGTCTCGTAGCCCAGCATCTGGGCAATCTCGCGTCGCAGGTTGACAATGCGGCGAACGATGTCCTGGTTGTCCTGCTCGTTTCCCTTCACGCAGAGCGTGTTCTTGGCCATGTACATCTGGCGGCGCAGCTCGCGGTTGTCGGCATAGGACATGAAGGGACCGTAGCTGGGAGCCTGCAGGGTGAAGACCCATCCCTCCAGGCCTCGCTCCCTGGCGGCCAGCGCGGCGGCCTCGCGGGCGCTGTCGGGCAGTCCGGCAAGCTGCGCTTCGTCGGTCAAGTGGAGGGTGAAGGCATTGGTCTCCTTGAGCAGGTTCTCGTTGAAACGCACGGTGAGGGCCGAGAGCTCCACGCGTTTCTGCGCAAACTTCTCCTTCGTCTCGTCGTCCAGATTGGCTCCGCTCTTCTCGAATGCCTCGTAGACGTTCTCCAGCAGCATGTCTTCCTCGGCCGAGAGGGGACGATGGTGCTCGCGCACATGCTTGATTCTGGCGAAGAGCTTGGGGTTGAGCAGGATGCGGTTGCTGTGCTCGGTGAGCAGCGGTGCCAGCCGGTTGGCCAGCTCGTCCATCTGCTCGTTCGTGTGGGCCGAGAGCAGGTTGAAGAAGATGGTGGTGGCGCGACCCAGCAGCTCGTCGGTGTCGGGCACGATGGTGTTCTTGAAGGTGGGCTCCTCGGGGTTGTCCGTAATCTTGCGGATGGCTTCGTCCTCCAGTTCCATGCCTTTGCGGATGGCGGGTTCGAAGTCCTCCACCCGAATGTCGGGGAACGGGATGCAGTTATGTGGTGTTCCGTATTTGGTGGTCAGCAGTCTGTTCATTCTTCGTTTCCGAATTTGGTTATGTCGTTGATGATGATTTCTTTTCTTCGCAGCCCGATGAGCCCGTCGCGGCTCCATCGGTTCAGCACCTCCGAGACCGTGAGCCGCGTCTCACCGATGTATTCGGCCAGGTCTCTCATCTTGATTCGCATGACCTTCTGCCCGTCTGAGCGGCTGAAGCGTCCGAGCACGAATCGGCGCAGCTTGGCCTCGGGCGTGAATTGCTTCGTGGGCTGCAGGGCGTCGCTTTTGCGTCCGAGCTCGGCCGAGAGCAGGTTGATGTAGTTCGTGCGGAAGATATCGTTGCGCATCAGATGGAGCGTCACGTCGAGCTTCTTCACCGTCATCAGCTGGCAGTCGGTCTCGCTGTGGTACGAGCTGGCGTATTCGCAGCTGAGGCCGAAGAGCTTGTCGGGCTCGATGACGGCCGGCCCCGTCAGACATTCCTCGGTGACGAAGACATGGTCGGCCGATTCGGTGGTCCGCCGGAGCTCTCCGCTCACCAGGAAGACGAGTTCGCGGCAGGGCTGCCCCTGTCGGATGAGCGATGCGCCCGAGGCCGGATGCTCCTCCACTTCGAGCCGGGCCCGCTCTTCGAGCCTGGCCAGGTCCATCCCTCCGATGCCTTGCAGGAGCGGCATTCGGGTGAGCAGGTTGTACATGAATCGTATGTCCATCGGGCGGGTCTTATTCTTCTTCGGTCAGGTTGTTTGTCTTCCAGCTCTGCTGCACGCCCTGCTCGTCGGCATAGATGAAGTAGGCCTTCAGTTCGGGATGGAGGGCGAGGATGCGCCGTGCCTCGTCGAGCCCCACGACCATGAAGGCGGTGGCGAAGCCGTCGGCCATGGCGCAGGTGGGAGCCAGCACGGTGCTGCTCAGGATGGAGCGCTGCACGGGGCGTCCCGTGCGAGGATTGATGGTGTGGGCATATTTCACGCCGTCCTTCACGAAATAGTTGCGATAGTTGCCGCTCGTGGCCATGGCGCAGTCGGTCAGGCTGAGCGTCGTCTGCAGCTCGCTGGCGGCCCCGTCGTTGGCCTCGGTGGGCTTGTTGATGCCTATCTTCCACGGCTCGCCCTTGGGGTTCAGTCCGCGGCAGACAATCTCGCCGCCAATCTCAATCATATAGTTTCCGATGCCTCGGCGCTCGAAGAGGCGTGCCACGCAGTCGGCTCCGTAGCCCTTGGCGATGGCGCTGAAGTCGAGAATCATGCGGGGGTCGGCCTTGCGGAGGCGTCGGTCGCGGAGTTCCACCCTTTGCCAGCCCACCAGTGCAATGAGGCTGTCGATGGCGGCCGAATCGGGCAGCGCCCCTTCCTTGAAGCCGAAGCCCCAGGCGTTGACCAGCGGGGCCACGGTCGGGTCGAAGGCTCCGTCGGTGGCCTGGCTGATGGCGCGGGCCTGACGGAAGACGTCCTCGAAAAGCGTGTCGGCGACGGCCTCTTCGCCCCGGTTCATGCGGCTGATGAGGCTCTGCGGGTTGAACATCGAGAGCGAGGCGTCCACGGCGCCGAGCACCTGCATTATCTCGTCGCGCAGGGGCTCGGCCGACTGGTATTTGGCGTGAAACACGGTGCCGAAGATGTATCCCTCCTCCTGCTGATAGGGGAGGGCGGAGGGCTGCCGGCGTCTCAGTATGAGCACCGTTCCGATGACCAGCAGCGCCAGAAATGCTGTCTGCCACTGCCGGCGTCTCAGTATGAGCACCGTTCCGATGACCAGCAGCGCCAGAAATGCT
>CAMJRQ010000226.1 GCA_946408305.1 uncultured Prevotellaceae bacterium | reverse complement strand
CGCTCCTTCTCGATGACGCGCTCCACGAAGTAGGGCGTCACGGGCAGGAAGTAGACCTGGTCGGCCACGCCCTCGGAGGTCTGCACGGTGGCGATGTTGGGGTTGATGAGGATGGTCTTGATGCCCTCCTGACGCATGGCCTTGAGAGCCTGCGAACCGCTGTAGTCAAACTCGCCAGCCTCGCCAATCTTCAGCGCACCGGAACCCAGCAAGAGCACTTTCTTGATGCTGCCGGGCGTGACGCTCGACTTGATGGGCACCTCGTGGGTGAGTTCGGCATGGGGGTCGTTCATCAGGGCCACGAAATTGTCGAAGAGCAGATCCATGTCCACGGGGCCGGAGCAGGCTTCGGGATGGAACTGGGCCGAGAACCAGGGGTTGGTCTTATGACGCAGGCCTTCGTTCGAACCGTCGTTCATGTTGACGAACGAGGTTTCCCAGCCTTCGGGCAGGGTGGAATCGTCTACGGCGTAACCGTGGTTCTGAGTGGTGATGAAGCAGTGATTGGTGCCCACCTGGCGCACGGGCTGATTGTGGCTGCGGTGGCCATACTTCAGTTTATAGATGCGGGCTCCGGCTGCCTTGGCCAGCAGCTGGTTGCCCATGCAGATGCCCATGCAGGGGCGCACGTTGGGCGATTGGAGGAACTTGCGGATGTTCTCGACGGTGGCCACGCACATCTCGGGGTCGGCGGGGCCGTTAGCAAGGAAGAGGCCGTCGAACTCCATGTCGTTGAAGTCATAGTCCCAGGGCACGCGGATGACGTCGACGCCGCGGCGCAGCAGGCAACGGATGATGTTGGCCTTCACGCCGCAATCCACGAGCACCACTTTCTTGGTGGCTCCGGGAGCGCTGTATCGGATGACCTCCTTGCAGCTCACCTGAGCCACAAAATTGACGCCCTCATACTGGGCCTCGGGGATGTTGTCGGGCTCGTCGTCGAAGATGATTTTACCCATCATCACGCCGTGTTCGCGCAGAATCTTGGTCAGCTCGCGGGTGTCCACTCCGGTGATGGCGGGCACCTTCTCGCGCTTGAGCCAGTCGGCCAGCGTCTCCACTCCGTTCCAGTGGCTGAACTCGCGGCTGTAGTCGGTGACGATGAGCGCGCTCGGATAGATGTGCTCGCTCTCCATATAGGTGGGCAGTCCGTTGGGCTCGATGGTTGTGGGCGGCACACCATAGTTGCCCACCAGGGGATAGGTGAACGTGAGCAACTGACCGGCATAGGAGGGGTCGGTCAGACTCTCGGGATAGCCCATCATGGCGGTGTTGAAGACCACCTCGCCGGCCACAGGCTTCTCGTATCCAAAGGAGGTGCCGTGGAACTCCGTTCCGTCCTCCAGTCGCAATGTAACCTTTCTGCTCATTATTTCTGTCGTATTACTTATTTAATATTAGGGTTGCGCTGCTGGGTATAAAAGAAAAGGCCACCTTTGCCAGTACTGCAATACTGGAGGTGGCCTTTATGGGACTTGTCTGTTCGAGTGACACTCGTGACTCTTTCCATCTACGTCTGTTACGATTTTCTCGGCAAAGATACGACATTAATTTCATTTTGACAATAACGGGAGGGAGAAAAAATAAAAATGTTTTCCGGCCGGCAGGATGAAAAAAAGGGAGAGAAGCAGAAGCCTCTCTCCCTCGCCGGAGCCGAATGGCGGACTCGAACCGCCGACCCACGCATTACGAATGCGTTGCTCTACCAACTGAGCCAATTCGGCAAAACCGAGGGCAAAGGTAGGCCTTTTTTTTGAAACCGCGAAATATTTCCCGGCATTTTTTGCCGCTGTGGGCATAATTCCCTAATTTTGCACATCATTTCAAGCAAAATCCGCATGAAGAAGCAACATATCCTGATGGCCTGCGCCGGAATGGCAGTGGCTGCGGCAATCGCGACGGGAGTGGCAGCGGCACTGCTCTTTCACCGGGTGACGACGCCCACGGGCTACCTCTACGTCGATGCCGACGACACGCTCGACTCGCTGCGCGAGAAGTCGGCCCTGGGATGGCGTTTCGATGTCTACCGCCGCCTGATGAAACCCGCCGTCCGGACGGGTCGCTACCGCGTGGACGAGGGGATGCACAGCCTGGAGCTCTATCGCCGCCTACGCAACGGGCAGCAGGAGCCCTTGCAGCTGAGGGTGCCCTCGGTGCGCACGCTCGACCGTCTGGCCGCCATCCTGGGGCACGAACTGATGCTCGACTCGGCCACCATCGCCGACGCTTTTGCCGACAGCTCGTTCTGCCAGCACTATGGCCACACGCTCGCCACGCTGCCCGCGCTCTTCATCCCCAACACCTACGAGGTCTACTGGAACACGTCGCTCGCCTCGCTCATGCGCCGTCTCAGGCAGGAAAACGACCGATACTGGAACGAGGAACGGCGGCGCCTTGCCCAGCAGATGGGACTCTCGCCCGTGGAGGTGGCCACGCTGGCCAGCATCGTCGACGAGGAGACGGCCAACAACGGCGAGAAGCCCATGATTGCGGGCCTCTACCTGAACCGGCTCCGGAAGGGAATGCTCCTGCAAGCCGACCCCACCGTGAAGTTCGCGCAGGGCGACTGGACGCTGCGCCGCATCTACTTCAACCACCTCGGCATCGACAATCCCTATAACACCTATAAATATAAGGGCCTGCCCCCGGGGCCCATCCGGGTTGCCAGCATGGAGGGTCTCGAGGCCGTGCTCCACCATGCGGAGCACAACTACCTCTACATGTGTGCCAAGGAGGACTTCTCGGGCACCCACAATTTTGCCGCCACCTATGCCGAGCACCTGCGCAACGCGCGGCGCTATGCCAAGGCGCTGAACGAAAGGAACATACGTTAGCGGGGAAACTTTCGGCGAGGAAATGTTAAAAACGCAACGTGTTCCTCGGGCCCGAGGAACACGTTGCGGAGGCC
>CAMJRQ010000225.1 GCA_946408305.1 uncultured Prevotellaceae bacterium | reverse complement strand
CCCACGAGAAACCATTACAATGCGCCGTAAAACAAATATTGCACGACGGGCAACAATTGCTGTTCGTCGTGCAATATCTTATCATTTCGGCTCTTTCGGGAACTCGTTTAGCTTCTGCAAAGATAGTGAAAAAAAGGCCCGAAAGCAAATTTCTGGGCGAAAAAACTTCAAGCCTTTATCTCGATTACTTGCTGCAGGTTGGTGGTGTACTGCTGGCTTGCGTGCTCGTGTTTCAGGCCGAACCGGACGTCGGTTCCCTGCACGGCCAGGCGCACCTTGTCGAAGCCGTTGCGGCGGTTGATGGCGTCGACGGCCTGGGCGATGCGCTCCTGCCGCCGGCGGTCGACGGGGTCGAAGAGGTCTTGCTGTACGGCTGTGTCCGACGAGATGCCCCAGAGGATGACGCCTGCCTTCTTGTAGGCAAAGGGGTGGGGCTTGAGATCGCGGCGCAGCGTGGCGGCTGCCATGCGGATGATTTCCTGCGAGCTGTTGGTGGGGATGGTGAACTGTGCGTCGCGGTGAATGGCGTCGGCGGGCTCGCCGGGGTTGAAGCGGCTGGTGTAGGCGAAGACGGTGAGCTGGCTGCAGACCGAGTGCTGTTCGCGCAGCTTCTTGGCGCAGCGCGAGGCGAAGTTGGCGACGGCCTCGGTGAGCACGGCGTGGTCGGTGATGCCCTGGTCGGGGAAGCTGCGGCTCGTGCAGATGCTCTGCTTCTGGGGCGGCTCGTAGGTGTCGATGCAGGAGATGCCGTTGAGCTCCATCCAGGTGCGCACGGTGGTGATGGAGAAGTGGCTGCGCACCCAGCTCTTGGGCTTCTCGGCAAGGTCGATGGCGCGGTGGATGCCCAGATTGTGGAGCTGCAGGGTCTGCTTGCGCCCGATGCCCCAGATGTCTTCGACGGGCACTCCGGATAGCGCCTTGCGACGCTTCTCGTCGGTGTCGATGAGGCAGCACTGGTGGTAGCCGGGATATTTCTTGGCGTACTTGCTGGCGAGCTTGGCCAGGGTGCGCGTCTCGGCGATGCCGATGCTGATGGGGATGCCGGTGCCGCGCCCTACCTGCTTCACGATGTCGAGCCCGCGGGCGCGAGTTTCTTCGGGCGTGCCCATGTGGCTCATGTCGAGGAAGCATTCGTCGATGCTGTATTGCTCGATGGCGGGCGTCAGCTTGCGCAGCAGGGACATGACGCGGCGGCTCATGTCGCCATAGAGGTTGTAGTTGCTGCTGAAGACGGCCACGCCGTGCTGCTCGAGCAATGCGCGGGCCTGGAAGTAGGGCTCGCCCATCTTGAAGCCCAGCGCCTTGGCCTCGTTGCTGCGCGCGATGATGCAGCCGTCGTTGTTCGAGAGGACGACGACGGGCACTCCGCGCAGCGAGGGGCAGAACACCCGCTCGCAGGAAACGAAGAAGTTGTTGCAGTCGGCCAGGCCAATCATGCCTTGTGAATCAGATAGGTGATGACGCCCCAGATGATGAACTCGTTGTCCTCGGTGACGTGGATTTTCTTGTACTTCGGGTTGTGGGGGATGAGCCATCCGCTCTTGCCGTCGGGCGCATTTCGGAACTCCTTGATGGTGAACTCGCCGTCGATGTAGGCCACGACATAGTCGCCATCGCGTGCCTGGAGCGATTTGTCGACGACGGCCAGGTCGCCGTCGAGGATGTGCGCCTCCTGCATGCTGTCGCCCTTGATGCGGGCAAAGAAGGTGCACTCGGGGTGCTGGATGAGCTCGCGGTTCAGGTCGATGGCCTCGGTCAGATAGTCGGTGGCAGGGCTGGGAAATCCCGCCTGCACTTGGCTCAGCGGCGTCTCCAACTCGATGTGGCTGCGCGTGTCGGCTGCGAAGAGCTCGAGCCGCAGGCTGTCGTTGTTGTCTTTTGGCGTTTCCATGCCACAAAATTAGGAAGAATTTGGCGAAAACGGGGCGAATCGGAGCGGAATTTCTTGTGGAATCGCGGAAATTTCCGTACCTTTGCTCACAAATGCATTTTTACGGATTCGTCACGGAATGAAACATATCAGGAATTTCTGTATCATAGCCCACATCGACCACGGCAAGAGCACGCTGGCCGACCGCCTGCTGGAGCTGACCGACACCATCCAGGTGACCGAGGGCCAGATGCTCGACGACATGGACCTGGAGCGCGAGCGCGGCATCACCATCAAGAGCCACGCCATACAGATGGAGTATGAATGCGACGGCGAGAAATACACGCTGAACCTCATCGACACCCCGGGACACGTGGACTTCAGCTACGAAGTGAGCCGCAGCATCGCCGCCTGCGAGGGCGCGCTGCTGGTGGTGGACGCCACGCAGGGCGTGCAGGCACAGACCATCAGCAACCTCTACATGGCCATCGACCACGACCTGGAGATTATCCCCGTCATCAACAAGTGCGACATGCCCAACGCCATGCCCGAGGAGGTGGAGGACGAGATTGTCGACCTGCTGGGCTGCCGGCGCGACGAGATAATCCGCGCCAGCGCCCGGACGGGCGAAGGGGTGGGGGACATCCTGCGGGCTGTGGTGGAGCGCATCCCCGCGCCCAAGGGCGACGAGAATGCCCCCCTGCAGGCCCTCATCTTCGACTCCGTCTTCAACTCCTTCCGCGGAATCATCGCCTATTTCAAGATAGTCAACGGCTCCATCCGGAGCGGAGACCAGGTGGCCTTCATCAACACCGGAAAGGAATACAAGGCCGACGAAATCGGAGTGCTGAAGATGGACATGGTGCCCCGCCAGGAGCTCCACTGCGGCGACGTGGGATACATCGTCTCGGGCATCAAGACGGCCACCGAGGTCAAGGTGGGCGACACCATCACCCACACGGCCCGCCCATGCCGGGAAGCCATCTCGGGCTTCGAGGAAGTGAAGCCCATGGTCTTCGCCGGCGTCTACCCCATCGAGACGGAAGACTTCGAGAACCTC
>CAMJRQ010000224.1 GCA_946408305.1 uncultured Prevotellaceae bacterium | reverse complement strand
TGTGCAAGGAGATGCGCGTAGCCATCCCCGAGGACATGAAGTATTTCTGCATCACCGAGACGGTGGCCCTCTATATCCAGAAGTACGTGCAATACCGCAAGCGGAAGGTCTTCTTCGGCACCACGGGCAAGATAAACGACATCGTGCCGCAGATGGTGAAGCACAAGAGCGAGAAATACTTCATCCCCGTGAGCGACGTGCACAACAGCGATTTCTCGAAGCTGCTTGACAGCAAGGGACTCACCTACACCGAGGGCGTCATGTATCGCACGGTGAGCAACGAGTTCTCGCAGGACGAGCCGTTCGACTATGACATGCTCGTCTTCTTCAGCCCCAGCGGCATACAGTCGCTGCTGAAGAACTTCCCCAACTTCGAGCAGGGCGACATCGCCATCGGCACCTTCGGCCCCACGACGGCCAAGGCTGTGCAGGACGCCGGCCTCAGGCTCGACCTGGCCGCTCCCTCGCCCGAGTATCCCAGCATGACGATGGCCCTGAGTGCCTACATCAAGAAAGTGAATGGAGAATAATGTGCCTCTCGACGCCACTCTCCCGAAGAGCGAACGGCTCAGCAGCCGCAAGTCGATAGAGACGCTCTTCGCCTCCGGGCACCAGTCGTTCTCGGCCTATCCCCTACGCGCCGTTTTCCTCCCCACGGAGGAGAGCGGCGTTTGTGTTTTGTTCTCGGTCTCGAAGCGCCACTTCAAGCGTGCCGTGCGGCGCAACCGCATCAAGCGGCAGCTGCGCGAGGCCTACCGGCTGAACAAGCAGATGCTCGTCCCCGCCCGCGGCGGAGCCCACGTGGCCTTCCTCTGGGGCAACAACCAGGAGCTGCCCACGGCCGAGGTCTTCCAGCGCATGCAAACCCTCCTAAGACGTATCCATGAAAGCCTCCAGTCTGGCGAGCCGAGTGTCTGAGGCGGTCGTGTGGCTGCTGGTGCTGCCCATCCGCTTCTATCAGCGGTGCATCTCGCCGCTGACGCCGCCCTCGTGCCGCTTCACCCCCACGTGCAGCCAGTATGCCATCGAGGCACTGCGCAAGCACGGACCCTTCAAGGGGCTCTATCTGGCCGTGAGGCGCATCCTGCGCTGCCATCCCTGGGGCGGCAGCGGATACGACCCCGTGCCATGACCCTCATCGACTTCCACACCCACCATCCCTCGCGCCAGGGCGAACGTGTCATCCTCGACGGCACCGACACCTGGGGCGCCCATCCCTGGGACCTGCGCTTCCCGCCCGAGGAACGTCTCGCCGGCGCGATGGCCATCGGCGAGTGTGGGCTCGACCGCCTCTGCTCCACGCCCTACGAGGCTCAGTTGGAGGCCTTCCGACGGCAGATACGCCTGAGCGAGCAGCTCCAGAAACCTCTCATCCTGCACTGCGTCCGCGCCGTGGACGACGTGCTGCGCCTGCGCCGCGAGGAGCAAGCCCGCCAGCCCTGGATCTTCCACGGTTTCCGAGGCAAGCCGGCCCTGATGCAGCAGTTCCTCGCCCACGGCTTGTATCTCTCGTTCGGCTTCCGCCACAACGAGGAGAGCCTCGCCGCCTGCCCGGCCGACCGCCTGCTGCTCGAGACCGACGACGACCCGCGCCCCGTCGGCCTGCTCTACGCCGAGGCGGCCCGCCTGCGCCACACCGACACTCTCACCCTCCAAGACCAGATGCAGGAGAACTTCCGCAGGCTCTTTCCCGAACATTTTAACCTTGAAACATTTTAACCTTTAAACATTTCTTCGTACCTTTGCACGTCATTTGAGAAATCCACACAAAAACAGATATAAAACAATGGAATTCAAGAAAATTTCAGCAGCCGAAGCCGCTGCGCTGATTCAGAACGGACAGACCCTTGGCCTGAGCGGATTCACACCCGCCGGAGTGCCCAAGAGCGTGCCTGCCGAGATTGCCAAGAAAGCCGAAGCCGAACATGCCGAGGGGCGCCCCTTCAAGGTGAACATCTTCACCGGCGCCAGCACGGGTCAGAGTTGCGACGGTGCCCTGACGAACGCCCAGGCCATCAACTTCCGTGCCCCCTACACCACCAACCCCGACTTCCGCAAGCACGTCAACCAGAACGAGCTCGCCTACAGCGACCTGAACCTCTCCAACATGGCCACGCAGATTCGCCAGGGCTATCTGGGCCCCGTCAACTGGGCCATCATCGAGGCCTGCGCCGTGGAGAAGGTGGGAACGAAGGCCCACATCTATCTGACCGCCGCCGGAGGCATCAGCCCCACCGTCTGCCGCCTGGCCACCGAGGGCATCATCATCGAGCTGAACGCCTTCCACGACCGCGACTGCATGGGCATCCACGATGTCTACGAGATTGAGGACCACCCCTTCCGCAAGCCCATCATGATCACGAAGCCCAGCGACCGCATCGGCAAGCCCTACGTGGAGGTGGACGCCGACCGCATCGTGGGCGTCGTGGAGTGCGACATCCCCGACGAGGCACGCTCCTTCAAGGACCCCGACCCCATCACCAACCAGATAGGCCAGAACGTGGCCGACTTCCTGCTCCAGAACATGCGGCAGGGCCTCATCCCGCCCACGTTCCTCAACCTGCAGAGCGGTGTGGGCAGCGGTGCCAACGCCGTGCTGGGCGCACTGGGCCACTGCCCCGAGGTGCCCAACTTCAGCATCTACACCGAGGTGCTCCAGGACGCTCCCGTGCAGCTCATGCGCGACGGCCGTGTCTTGTCGGCCTCGGCCTGCTCGCTCACGGTGACGAACGAGTGCCTGAAGGGCATCTATCGCGACATGGACTTCTTCCGCGACAAGCTGGTGCTGCGCCCCTCCGAGATAAGCAACTGCCCCGAGGTCATCGCCCGCATCGGCGTCTGCTCGCTCAACACAGCCATCGAGGCCGACATCTACGGCCACGTGAACAGCACCAAGATTTGCGGCACGAAGATGATGAACGGCATCGGCGGCAGCGCCG
>CAMJRQ010000223.1 GCA_946408305.1 uncultured Prevotellaceae bacterium | reverse complement strand
TTGCGGGCCTCGCCCTGGAGCATGGTCAGGACGGGCTTCAGTTCCTTGTTGTCTTTCTGCGGATAGGTCTCGAGGAACTGCCGGAGCTGAGCGGGCTCCAGGCTGCTGGCATAGCGGCGCAGGAGGTAGACCGAGGCGGCGTTGTCGGCCGTCTGCTGCAGGAAGGCGGGCAGAATCGACCGCTGGCGACCCACGAACTGCTCGTAGCGCTGGTTGAACGACTTCATCAGGCTGTCGGGCACCTGGCCATTGTGTTTCGAGCGCGCTTCGCCATACTCCTTCATCATCTGCGCCATGTTGCGGTTGTTGTCCACAAGCGTGCGGCGCAGCTGGCCGATGCGCTTGTTGGCGTCGGAGCCCTTCTTCACAGGGCAGGTGCCTTCGTCCCAATCGACCGAAAGCGGCTGGTTGTCGAGCAGGAAGAAGCCCCATTCGGCGAAAGTCTTCGGGTCGGCCGCGATGGCTGCCACGAAGGGCTCGTCTGCGGAGCCCTCGAAGACCACCTTGCCTTCGGACCCCGCCTTTCGTTCTGCAATGGCTTCTTTCTTCAAGACCGAGATGAGATAGAACGTCTCGTTGGCCGGTGCTCCGTCGAGCGTCACTTTGTAATTCACTTGTGCAAGCACGTCGAGGCCAGCCAGCAGCCCCACGGCCACGGAGAAAATCTTCGTCTTCATAACCTTCATTTCTGCTATAGATAATCATTTCTCGTGCAAAAGTACGAAAAAAATCCTACACACTCTTCCCTCGCCCCGCAAAAATGTATTACCTTTGGGCCAGAAATCCGCAAAAAAACCACTCTTCCCCCAATGAAACATCACCCCCTCCTCCTCCTCGCCTCCTTCGCCTCCTTCGCCCTGCCACTGAGCGCGCACGACCTGCTGCCCGACAGCGCCCTGCGCCATGCCGCCTTCCAGCTCGAGCTTAACATCCACGACGCCGCCGAGGCACGCCGCCAGCCCGCAGCACGGGCCGCGCAGCTGGTGGTGGCCCGCACCGAGGACGCGCAGGGCCGCCTCGTCCTCGCGAGCCCCCACGACTGGTGCGCAGGCTTCCTGCCCGGCATGCTCTGGATGATGTATCGCGCCACGGGCCTCGACCACTGGCGGCGCGAGGCCGTCGGCCAGACGTGGCTCATTCAGGACGCACAATGGGACCGCGGCACCCACGACCTCGGCTTCATGATCAACAACAGCTTCGGAAAGGCCTACGAAGCCACCGGCGAGCGGTCCTACCTCGACGTCCTCCTCCAGAGCGCCCGCAGCCTGGCTAGCCGCTTCAACCCCCGCGTGGGCTGCATCCGCTCGTGGGACCACAACCGCCAGCAATGGCGCTTCCCCGTCATCATCGACAACATGATGAACCTCGAGCTCCTCTTCCGCGCCACCCAGCTCACGGGCGACTCCACCTTCTGGCACATCGCCGTGAGCCACGCCAACACCACGCTGCGCCACCACTTCCGCCCCGACCACTCCTCCTATCACGTCGTCGACTACGACCCGCTCTCCGGAGCCGTCCGGAAACGCCTCACGGCGCAGGGCCACTCCGACGAATCCGTCTGGAGCCGCGGCCAGGCCTGGGGGCTCTACGGCTTCACCATGGCCTACCGCTTCACCCGCCACGAGCCCTACCTCCTCCAGGCTCGCCGCATCGCCCGTTTCTGGCTCTCGCAGCCCCATCTGCCGCCCGACGGCATCCCCTTTTGGGACATGCGCCTGCCCCAACCCTCCCCCACCACCGAGCGCGACGCCTCGGCCGCCGCCATCTGTGCCTCGGCGCTCTACGAGCTGGCCCAGTACGTGCCCCGCCGCGAGGCGCGCCGCCTTCTGGCGTACGCCGACCGCGTCACAGACCATCTCTTCCGGTCCTATCGCACGTCCCCGGGCACCCACCACGGCTTCCTGCTCCTCCACAGCGTGGGCCACAAACCCGCCGGCTCCGAGATCGACGTCCCCCTCTGCTATGCCGATTACTACTACCTCGAAGCCATCCTGCGGCGCAAGGCCCGGCGGACGGAATAATCCCCCCCGACCCCGTCCGCCGGCAAGACGGAAACACTTCGGCCCGGCCCGCCCCTTCTTTCTCGAACTGGGCGGGCCGTCTTTTCGTACCATTTAAGTGAGTACTCCCTGCGGCTACTGCTCTCCCCTGAGCGAGCCGAGGAAGGTCTCGGCCTGGCGAAGGGATTCGGGCTTGCCCACATCGAGCAGGCGGAGGCCGGGCTGCACGAAGCCGTAGATGGGCTCGTCGGTGCAGGCCTGGAGATAGAAATCAATGATGCTGAAACAGTCTTCGGGATAGTCGCGCAGGCGGGAGAAGAGCCGGGGATGGATGGCATGAATGCCGGCAAAGGCGAGGTGGTGACAGCGCGAGGGGTCGAGCCGGGGATAGGGGCTGCGCAGCTGGCGCGTCTGCGTGTCGGTCCAACCGACGAGCCGCATGTCGTCGTCGAAAAGGAGCTGGCGGCGCGAGGGCCGTTCGCTCACCAGGAGGAGGGCCGCGCGCTGCTCGGCAGCCTGGAGGAGCGGCTCGAAGCGGGCGTTGGAGAGGATGTCAACGTTGTGAACGAGGAGGGGCTGCTGCATGTCGCGCAGGAGCGGGAGTGCATGTTTCAGGGCTCCGCCGGTGTCGAGCAGCTGGGCACGCTCGTCGGAGAAGAGCACGCGCACGGGGCCGGGGTGGTCGGCACACCAGTCTTCAATCTGGTCGGCATGGTGGTGAAGGTTGACAATGGCCTCGGGGATTCCGGCCTCGTGGAGTTTCTCGAGCTGGTGCTGGAGGAGCGGCTTGCCGGCCACGGGGACGAGCGCCTTGGGGAGATGGTCGGTGAGGGGGCGCAGGCGGCTGCCGAGCCCGGCAGCGAGTATCATGGCGCGGCGGGGCGCAGCGGGGAGGAGCGTCTGATGGATACCTTGCTCGCGATGAACGATGTGTACCTCGAT
>CAMJRQ010000222.1 GCA_946408305.1 uncultured Prevotellaceae bacterium | reverse complement strand
AGTGGATGATGACGGGCTTGAAGTTGCCGTTCAGTCCGTTGTCCTCGATGGCGAAAACCATGTCCTTGCCGTTCTGCAGCAAGAGGGGCACGGGCATCCCGTCGCGCGACGTGTCGCGGAAGCTCACCACCTCGGGGCTGCCCCACGTGGCGCAGTTGTCGGTGGAGCGCATCATGGTGATGTTCTGCCGGCCTCCGCCCACGTTGTGCTCGTTGGCAAAGAAGAGTTGCACCTCGCCCGATGGCAGCTGCATCATGGCGGGCTCCCAGCATCCGTCGCCGCCCGCCGTGCCGGCCACGTAGAGCGTCTGCTCGCCCATCCATTTCGAGCCTCGGTTGAAGGAGTAGGCCGCCATGATTTTGGTGGGCTCGCCGGTGCCGCTGTGGGGCCGTGCGTTCCAGGCGTACATGAGGCGTCCGTCGGCCAGCTCGAGCAGTTCGGAGTTGGTGTAGTAATGACGCTTGCGGCTGTCGGTGGCCACCATCACGGCCGAGCTCCAGCGGTTGTTGCGAAAGAAGCGGATGTAGACGTCGTTACCTGCGCTGTAGACACAGGCGAGGGTGCCGTCGGAGAGCATCTTCAGGCGCGAATAGACGCCGCCGTTGAGAAAGAGCTGCGTCTTGTAGTCCCAGCAAACGCGTACTCCGTCGAGGTAAGTCTGCGCCTGTCCGGTGGCAGCGCTCAGGCAGAGGAGCGCCGCCACCAGTAATCTTCGGGCGTGTTTCATAAGTTGTGATGTGATGGGTGTCTATTCTCCGTCGACCACCTTGACGCGTGCGGCAAGCGATTTGCACTTGTCGCGCAGCGCGTCCTGCGAGGCGCCGAGCTTGTCCCAGCAGACGACCACTCCCATGCGGCGGCCTACGTGGGCCTCGGGCTTGCCGAAGATGCGCAGGTAGGTGCGCTCGGCGGCGCAGACGTCCTCCATGCCTTCGTATTGCGGGTTGTGGGTCTCCACCGGCGAGAGGATGACGGCCGAGGCTCCCTGGCGCTCCTGTGTGATTTCGGGGATGGGCAGACGCAGCACGGCGCGGCAGTGGAGCTCAAACTCGCTCAGGTTCTGCGTGCCGGCCAGTGTGACCATGCCGGTGTCGTGGGGTCGGGGTGAGAGCTCGCTGAAGATGACTCCCTCCTTCTCGCTCACGAAGAATTCCACGCCCCAGATGCCGGCGCCGGTCAGCGCAGCCGTCACCTTGTCGGCCATGCGCTGTGCCTCGGCCAGGTGTTCGGGCTTCATGGCGCGGGGCTGGAAGCTCTCGCGATAGTCGCCGCCAATCTGCACGTGGCCAATGGGCTGGCAGAAGAGGGTGGGGCCGCCCTGCTGCGTGACGGTGAGCAGGGTGATTTCGTAGTCGAAGGGGATGAACTGCTCCACGATGACCTCCTTCAGGTCGCCGCGTGCTCCGCCGCAGGCACACTCCCACGAGGCGGGCAGGTCCTCGGGTCGGTTGGCCTTGCTCTGACCGTGGCCGCTGCTGCTCATGAGGGGCTTGATGATGCAGGGGAAGCCAATCTCGTGGGCTGCCTCGACGAGCTCCTGGTAGGAGTTGGCGTAGCGGTAGTTGGCCGTCTTGAGCCCGAGCTCGGTGTGGGCCAGTTCGCGGATTGACTTGCGGTTCATCGTGTAGTTGACGGCGCGGGCCGAGGGCACCACCTGGATGCCGCGTGCCTCGCACTCGTAGAGCTTCTCGGTGCGGATGGCCTCGATTTCGGGCACGATGATGTCGGGCTGCACCTCGTCGACGGTCTTCATGAGCGCTTCGCCGTCGAGCATGTTGAAGACGCGGCATTCGTCGGCCACCTGCATGGCCGGTGCGCCGGCATACTTGTCGCAGGCCACCACATACTGTCCCTTACGCTTACAGGCGATTACAAACTCCTTTCCCAGCTCGCCGGAACCGAGCAACATGATTTTCTTTTTCATTTCCCTCAAATTAGTATTTAACGTAAAACCTTTTAACTTTTTAACTCTCAAACCGCTCGCCCCAGAGCTGGCGCATGCGTTCGTGGAGCTTGTCCTCCTGTGCGTTGGGCTGCGGGTGCCAGAAGCGGGCGTCCTGAAGCCCGTCGGGCAGGAACTGCTGGCGCACGAAGTGCCCCTCGTAGTCGTGGGCATACTTGTAGTCCTTGCCATAGCCCAGCTGCTCCATGAGTTTGGTGGGCGCGTTGCGCAGGTGGAGCGGCACGGGCAGGTTGCCCGTCTCCTGCACCCGTCGCTGGGCCTCGCCGATGGCCATGTAGGCCGAGTTGCTCTTGGGCGAGGTGGCCAGATAGACCGTGGCCTCGGCCAGGGGGATGCGCCCCTCGGGCCAGCCGATTTTCATCACGGCGTCGAAGGCCGCGTTGGCCAGCAGCAGTGCGTTGGGGTTGGCCAGCCCGATGTCCTCGCTGGCGCTGATGACGAGGCGGCGGGCTATGAAGGCCGGGTCCTCGCCGCCCTCAATCATGCGTGCCAGCCAGTAGATGGCGCCGTCGGGGTCGCTGCCGCGTATGCTCTTTATGAAGGCCGAGATGATGTCGTAGTGCATCTCGCCGTCCTTGTCGTAGGCCAGCGGGTTCTGCTGCAGGCGCTCGGCCACCGTCTGGTCGTCGATGACGATGGGGCCCTCCTCGGGCGCGGCCTCGAAGATGAGTTCCAGAATGTTGAGCAGCTTGCGCGCGTCGCCTCCGCTGTAGCGCAGCAGGGCGGTGGTCTGGCGCACGTCGAACTCGCGCTCCTTGAGCAGCGGGTCGTGTCTGAGCGTGCGCTCCATGAGCGAGAGCAGGTCGTCGCGCTCCAGGGGCTTCAGCACGTACACCTGGCAGCGGCTCAGCAGAGGGCGGATGACCTCGAACGACGGGTTCTCGGTCGTGGCACCGATAAGCGTCACAACGCCCTGCTCCACGGCACCGAGCAGACTGTCCTGCTGCGACTTCGAGAAGCGGTGGATTTCGTCAATGAAAAGAATGGGATTATTCTGGTTGAAGAACCTC
>CAMJRQ010000221.1 GCA_946408305.1 uncultured Prevotellaceae bacterium | reverse complement strand
ACGTCAGCGGCGGCGGTCCCTACAGGGCTTTGAGTCCACGCGAATTCTATGAGATTCCGAAGGGCCAGAAGAAATTCCATTCCGAGCGCGGCATGCCTACCGTACCTTCCTACGAGAGCATGTGCCGCATGTTGCGCCCCGAACACCAATGGCCGCAGAACGATGTGTGGGCTATGCACAACTTCACGCTGAAGGGTGCCCAGCGCTGCAGCACCTACAACGAGCGTATCAGCAACGGTTTGGGAGAGCCTCAGCGACTGAAGGAATATGCCGACCGCGCACAATGGATCAACTATGAGGGCTATCGGGCCATCTTCGAGAGCCGCAGCAATTATCGCAACGGCATCCTGCTCTGGATGAGTCATCCGGCATGGCCCTGTCTGGTGTTCCAGACCTACGACTACTATTTCGACGTGAATGGTGCCTATTTCGGTTCGAAGAAGGCTTGCCAGCCGCTGCACATCTCATGGAATCCGCTGAAGAACGTCATCGAAGTGGTGAACGAAAGTGCCGGCAACCGCCAGGGACTGACCGCAACCGTGCAGGTTGTAAACATGGACGGCACCACGGTGACGGAAACATCGAAGAGGATTGACATACGGGAAGACCAGACCGTGGAGGTATGTCCCCTGACGCTTGAAAAGGACAAACTCTCGGACGTCTATTTCGTGAAACTCACGCTACGGGAGGGCGACCGCCTGCTGGCTGACAACTTCTACTGGGAAGGCCGTGAGGAAGGCAACTGGAAGGCTCTGCAAAACATGGCAAAGCCCAAGTTGCAGACGAAGGTGGAAAAGCAGGCCGACGGCAGTCTGAAAGTGACCGTCAAGAACCCATCGAAGACGCCGGCCTTGATGATTCGCCTGAACCTCATCAACGGCAAGAGCAAGGAGCAGATTCTGCCTGCCTTCTACGACGACAACTATTTCTCGCTACTCGGTGGCGAAGAGAAGACGGTCAGCGTCAGCTGGCTCACCGAGGAGCATCCCAAGAACAAAAAATTCAAACCAACCATCACCATCGAACAAATCAGATGAGACGTTATTTCCTAATCATCATGTGCAGCCTCTCGCTCCTTGCCAGGGCTGCTGCAGAACGGGGATTCCCTAGCGTGAATGCGGGAGAAGCCGGCGCACGTCTGTTCGCACTGTATGACAAAGGTGTGGCTGCCACCATCTGCACCGACAGCCGGGATTTCACCGTGGTGGGCATTGCCGCCAGTCTGCTGGCCGACGACGTGGAGCGCGTGACGGCAAAGAAGCCTGCCGTCTTACACCCCACACGTCTGAAAGAGATAAAAGCGCGCTATGCCGTCATTGCCGGAACCATTGGCCAGAGCCGCATCATTGATGAGTTGATTGCCCAGGGACGCGTTAAAGTGCAGGAGATTCGCGGCAAGTGGGAGTCGTTTCTGGTGACGACGCTTGAGCGGCCTACGAAGCATATCGGCGAAGCACTGGTCATCATTGGCAGCGACCGCCGCGGAACGGCCTTCGGGCTGTTGTCGCTTTCCGAAGCCATCGGCGTTTCGCCCTGGTATTGGTGGGCCGACGTTGTGTCCGAGCATCAGGAGCGACTGATGGTCGGCCGCGGAACATTCGTACAGGGGGAGCCGTCGGTCAGGTACCGTGGCATCTTTATCAACGATGAGCGTTTCGGAGGCTGGGCCCGCTGGGCTGAAGAGAACTTCGACAAGGAGCACCACGAGGTGGGTCCCAAGACCTATCGAAAAGTGTTCGAACTGTTGCTCCGCCTGAAGGGCAACTACCTGTGGCCCGCCATGCACCCCGGCACGAAGCCCTTCAACTTCAGCCCGGAAAACGCCCGTCTGGCCGACGACTATGCCATCGTGATGGGCACTTCGCACTGCGAACAGATGCTCCGCAACAACGAGGGCGAGTGGAAAGCCGTGGGCACCTATGGTGATTTCAACTATATCACCAACCGCAAGACGATGCAGGACTACTGGGAAGAGCGCATCAAGACCAACGGACGCTATGAGAACACCTACACGCTGGGACTGCGCGGCGTCCACGACTATCCCATGGAGGGAGCCAACACCACGGAGGAACGCGTGCGACTCATGCAGCAGGCCATCGACGACCAGCGCGACATGCTGCGCCGAAACATCAACAAACCCATCGAGGAAATTCCACAGGTGCTCTGCACCTACGAGGAAGTGCTGGATGCCTACCACAACGGACTGCAGATTCCCGATGATGTAACGCTGTTGTGGTCGGACGACAAACACGGCTATTGCCGCAACCTGAGCAATCCGCAGGAGCAGCAACGCCGGGGCGGAGCAGGCATCTACTATCACCTGTCCTACCACGGCGACCCTGCCAGCTGGATCTGGCTCAGTCCGCTGTCGCCGTCGTTTATCTCCACCGAACTGACCAAGGCCTACACCTTTGGGGCTCGAAACATCTGGGTGTTCAACGTGGGCGACATCAAACCGGCAGAGAAGGAAATCTCGTTTGCCATGGATTTGGCATGGGACGTGAACAGATGGAAGCCCACCGAGGCCCACAAATACATGGAATACTGGACAGCCAAGACCTTCGGCCCCACGCTGGCCCGGGAGATTTCCGCCCTGCAGGCGCGCTACTACAAGATGCAGGCTGCCGGAAAGGATGCCCACGTGTGGTTCCTGAACCTCACGGAACAGCAGGTGGCCGAACGCGTCGGCGAGGCACGGGCATTGGCCTTAGAGGCAGAACTGCTGGCCGAGCGGGTTCCTGAGCGGCTGAAAGATGCCTATTTCGAACTCTTCGCCTATCCCATCCGCGGAGCCGCCATGCTCAACGAATACCAGTTGCTGGCCAAGCGCAGCATGGTCTGTGCCACACGCGGCGACAGTCTCGGAGCCATGGCCGATGCCCACAGGGTGGAACAAATGTTTAAGGAACTGAACCAATGGACAAACCACTATAATAAGGAAATCCGAAACGGAAAGTGGGACAACTTCTTCAACTGGC
>CAMJRQ010000220.1 GCA_946408305.1 uncultured Prevotellaceae bacterium | reverse complement strand
CTGAAGCCCAACCAGCTCACCTCGCTGGCCGCCCTCGACTCCACCCGTCTGCAGCAGCAGCTGGCACAGGAGTTCGGCGTGCGCCAGGACAAGGTGACCGACGCCTACACCTACGGCGGCCACGGCGAGCAGATGGCCGTCTTCGCCTCGAAGGCCAAGATCGACGGCAAGCCTCTCTCCGAGCTGCCCCTCACCCCCGAGCGCTGGGCTGAAATCAAGCACATGACCACCCAGGGAGGCTCCAACATCATCAAGCTGCGCGGCCGCTCCTCGTTCCAGAGCCCGGCCTACCAGGCTGTGAAGATGATTGAGGGCGCCATGGGCGGCGAGCCCTTCACCTGGCCCGCTGGCTGCTATGTGAACTGCGACAAGTGTGGCTACAAGAACGTCATGATGGCCATGCCCACCGTCATCGATAAGGACGGCGTCCGCTTCACCGCTCCCCAGGGCACACCCGAGGAGATGGCCTCGCTGACCGCTTCCTACGAGCACCTGCAGAAGATGCGCGACGAGATCATCTCGCTGGGCATCATCCCCGCCGTGGCCGACTGGAAGACCGAGAACCCCAACCTCTGATTCCCCCTCGTATGAGACACCGACATGGGCGGAGCGCATCCTCGTGGATTGCTGCTCCGCCCATTCTTTTTCGCGCGCGTATATATAATAAGGTATAAAAACAGGGCCGCGAGGCACGGGAAATCCCGCAGCGCGGTGCGCTGCCCGACGCAACGTGTTCCTCCGCCCGACGCAACGTGTTCCTCCGGCCCCCGCAACACGGTGCGTTTTTAACATTTCAATTCAAGCCCCCCCACACACAGAGAGAGATGAACGAGAAGAAGAAAGTGGCGCTGGTGCTCTCCAGCGGCGGAGCCCGCGGGCTCGTGCACATCGGAGTCATCGAGGAACTCCTCGCCCAGGGCTACGAAATCAGTTCGCTGGCCGGCTGCTCCATGGGCGCCCTGGTGGGCGGCATCTATGCCACCGGCCGCCTGCCTCAGTTCCGCCAGTGGATGAAGAGCATCACGCGGCGGCGCATGTTCGAGCTCTCCGACCTCTCGCTCAGCCTGAACCACGTGGTCAAGGGCGAGCGCGTCATCGAGGCCATACAGGAAATCGTGCCCGACGTGCGCATCGAAGACCTTCCCGTGCCCTTCTCGGCCGTGGCCACCGACTGGCTCAACGGCCGCGAGGTGGTCTTCCGCAGCGGGAGCCTCTTCGAAGCCATCCGCGCCTCCATCTCGCTCCCCTCGTTCTTCAGCCCCGTGCAGCGCGACGGCATGGTGCTCATCGACGGCGGCATCCTCAACCCCATCCCCCTGAACCGCGTGGAGCGCACCGAGGGCGACCTGCTCATGGGCGTCGACGTCAGCGGACACGACTATCAGGGGCAGAGCGAGCTGCAGCGCGTCCTCGAGGCCAAGCGCAAGCGAAACCGCTCGCTCGGGCGCTCCCTCCTGAGCCGACTCTTCCCCGACAACATCGAGTTCAACTACTTCACCCTCCTCTCGCGCACCAGCTCCCTCATGATACGCCAGAACTCACTCCTCATGGCTCAGCTCATGAAGCCCGACCTCCTGCTCGACATCCAGCTCAACCGCTACGGCTCCTTCGACTACGACAAATCCGAGAAGCTCATCGCCATCGGCCGCAGCCGCACCCGCCGCCTGCTCCGAAAACCCTGAGGGTTTTCGCCCAAAACCCTTAAGGGTTTCCCGACATGCTCCGAGCCCCGGCTTTTCTCCCCACTTCACCCCGATTTTAGGAAAAAATAGTGAAAAAGCTTGGCCAACTCGAAAAGTATGTGTAATTTTGCGCCGCTAAAAATGCAAAAGAGACTAAAAATTACTGATTGTTTCACAAAAACAAAGCTAAAAGAAGATGATTATTGTACCTGTAAAAGAAGGCGAGAACATCGAGAGAGCTCTGAAGAAGTTCAAGCGCAAGTTTGAGAAAACCGGTGCGCTGAAGGACCTGCGCGCACGCCAGCAGTTCGACAAGCCCTCCGTGAAGAAGCGTCTGGCCATGGAGCGCGCCATCTACGTGCAGAAGCTCCGCCGAGTAGAAGATTAAAGAAACTTAAAAATTGGACTCAGCTCTTGCAGCTGCCAAAAAAAATGTCTATCTTCGCCCCATGAAAGGATGACGAAGATGTGGATTCAGCGTTTCATCGACTATCTCAAATACGAGCGGAACTACTCTCAACGTACGACGGAAGCCTACGAAGCCGACTTGAAAGCGTTCGAGCGGTACTACGAAACACTGGACTCCGAACTCTCCTGGAAAACGATTGACGAAGACATCGTCAGGCAATGGATGGTGCAGATGATGGAGGCCGGCAACAGCGCCACCTCGGTGAACCGCCGCCTCAGCGCCCTGCGCTCCTTCTATCGCTTCCTGCTCAGAGGCCGCCTCGTGGAGCACGACCCCGTGCACAGTCTCACAGGCCCCAAAAAGCAGCGCACGCTGCCAGCCTATCTGCGCGAAACCGATATGAACCGCCTGCTCGACGGCGACATCCCCTTCCCCCCGACCTATGCCGGGGCACGGGACCGCATGATGCTGCTCACGTTCTATTCCACCGGAATACGCCTCTCCGAGCTCGTAGGCATGAACACGGCCGATGCCGACCTCAGCCTCCGCCAGCTCAAGGTGACCGGCAAACGCAACAAACAGCGCATCATTCCGCTCGGCAACGAAATGCTGCAGGCCGTCAGAGACTATCTCGACGAGCGCAGCCGCTTCGCCAGCCAGCACGGAGCCGACCCCGACGCCTTCTTCCTGAACGAGCGCACCGGGGAACGCATCGCGGGCCCCAAAGTGGAAACCATCGTCAAGCACTACCTCTCGATGGTCACCACACAGAAGAAACGCTCGCCACACGTGCTAAGACATACCTTCGCAACCGCCATGCTGAACCATGAGGCGGGGCTTGAAAGTGTGAAGAAGCTGCTCGGGCATCAGAGCCTGTCGACGACGGAGAT
>CAMJRQ010000219.1 GCA_946408305.1 uncultured Prevotellaceae bacterium | reverse complement strand
GCTCGATGACATCGTCGATGTAGCCGTACTTGGCAGCGTTGTAGGGGTTGGCGAAGAGCTTGGTGTACTCGTCCTCCTTCTCCTTGATGAAGGCCTTGGCCTCGTCCACCTTGCCCTCTTCCTTAAGAGCTTTGGCTTCCTTGGCATAGAGCACGGCAGCGGCTCCGGCAGCACCCATGACGGCAATCTCGGCCGTGGGCCATGCGTAGTTCATGTCGCCGCGCAGCTGCTTACAGCTCATCACGATGTGGGAGCCGCCGTAAGACTTGCGCAGGGTGATGGTCACCTTGGGCACGGTGCACTCGCCGAAGGCATAGAGCAACTTGGCTCCGTGCAGGATGACGGCGTTGTACTCCTGACCCGTGCCGGGCAGGAATCCGGGCACGTCGACAAGCGTGACGATGGGGATATTGAAGCAGTCGCAGAAGCGCACGAAGCGTGCTCCCTTGCGCGAAGCATTGCAGTCGAGCACACCGGCCATCTGCTTGGGCTGGTTGGCCACGATGCCTACGCTCTCACCGTTGAAGCGGGCAAAGCCCACGATGATATTCTTGGCGTAGTTAGGCTGCACCTCGAAGAACTCGCCGTTGTCCACGATGCCGGCGATGACCTCGTACATGTCGTAGGGCATATTGGGGTTCTCGGGGATGATTTCGTTCAGGAAGTCCTCCTTGCGGTCGATGGGGTCGTTGCACTCCACGCGCGGTGTCTTCTCCAGGTTGTTCTGGGGGATGTAGCTGATGAGCTGCTTAATCATGGCCATGGCCTCCTCCTCGGTCGAAGCGGTGAAATGCGTGACACCCGACTTGGTGGAATGCACGCTGGCGCCACCGAGCTGCTCCTGGGTGACCACCTCGCCCAGCACGGTCTTCACCACGGCGGGGCCGGTGAGGAACATGTAGGAGGTGTTCTCCATCATCAGCGTGAAGTCTGTCAGTGCGGGACTGTAGACAGCACCTCCGGCGCAGGGACCCATGATGGCCGAAATCTGCGGAATGACACCGCTGGCCATGATGTTACGCTGGAAAATCTCGGAGTATCCGGCCAGGGCGTTGATGCCCTCCTGCAGACGTGCGCCGCCCGAGTCGTTCAGACCGATGACCGGGGCACCCACCTTCATGGCGATGTCCATCACCTTGCATATCTTGCTGGCCAGCATTTCGCTCAGCGAACCGGCGCTCACGGTGAAGTCCTGGGCAAAGACGTAGACGAGACGTCCGCCGATGGTGCCGCAACCGGTCACCACACCGTCGCCCAGATAGTGCTTCTTCTCCATACCGAAGTTCGTGCAGCGATGCTGTACAAACATGTCCATTTCCTCGAAACTGCCGTCGTCGAGCAGCATGGCAATGCGCTCGCGCGCCGTGTACTTGCCCTTCTCGTGCTGTTTCTCGATTGCTTTCTCGCCGCCGCCCATGCGAGCCTTGGCCCGGAGTTCTACCAACTCCTTGATTTTTTCTGTTTGCGTACTCATTTTATTTATTAATAATGTATATTTGCAAAAACTCTGCAAAGTTACGAAGAATAATTAAGAATAAGGAATTATGTTTTAAGAATTTCTCGGCGGGGTTGCCTACTTTCGCACATTTTTCATAATTTTGCACCTCACAAACACAAATTACTATCTTCATGAGACTTTTGATTGTCCTTTTCGTCGTTCTCACGACAGCCTTTTCTGGCCTCCGGGCCCAGACCTACGACATTCCACAGCGCGACATTGCCAAGCGCGATCCCTTCGTCATTGCCGAACCCGAGAGCCAGCGCTACTACATCGTCACCACCACCCGCATCGACGGCCACGTGGGCCTCGAGGCCTACGAAAGCCCCGACATGGCGCTGTGGCGCCGCGTGGGCGACGTCTATTGCGGCAACGAGGGCTGGATGCAGCATGTCGACGGGCAGCGCGACCACTGGTGGGCCCCCGACACGTATCGCTATCGCGGCCGCTACTACACCATCGTCACCATGACCTCGCGCGAGCAGGGACGCATCAATTTCTGCACGCTGCTCGAGGGTGGACGCCGGCCCACCGACCCCTATCGCAACGTGATGAAGAAGGGCGAGCCCATCAGCCTGACGCCCTACGGCCAGCAGTGCCTCGACGGCAGCCTCTACGTCGACGCCAAGGGCCAGCCGTGGCTCGTTTACAGCCTGGAGTGGAACGGCCCCGACGTCCGCGACCGCATCGGCGAGACGTGGGCCGTACGCCTCAAGCGCAACCTGAAGGGCACGCGCGGCGAGCCCATCCGACTCTTCCGCGCCAACGAAGCCTCGTGGCCCACATGGAGCCCCGGGAAGCCGCTGGTGGTAGATGCTCCCTTCCTCGTGAGCGACCCCGCGAGCGGCCACCTCATCTGCCTGTGGAGCTCGTTCCAGAACGGCGTGTACTGCGTGGGGCAGGCCATCAGCCCCAGCGGCGACATCCGCGGGCCGTGGGTTCACGAGCCGGAGCCCATCTACGTGAACGGTGGCCACGAGATGGTCTTTCGCGACCTGCAGGGACGCCTTCAGATGAGCCTCCACCACGACAACACCGATGCCCACCTGCGCATCGTCCCCATCGAAATTCGCGAGGGACGCGTGGTGCCACTTACATCGCAGCCCTGATTATAAAACAGAAAAAGCAGCGCTCCTCGCAGAGAGGGGCGCTGCTTTTTTCATTCCCGAGGACGGCCAGTCTTCTTACAGGTTGTTCACGATAGCCTGAATCTTCTGCTTCGTCTCGTCGGTCTTCTGCTCGTCAATCTTGGCCGTGACGATGCCGCTATCCTCGGCATGCCAATAGTTGCAGATATCGTGATACTCGGCCGTGGCGCCGGTGTAGACACCGGGCGAATAGGACGACACCAGCAGGGCCATCTTCTTCACCTTGGCCGGAGCATTCACGCTATACATGCGCTGAATGGGGGCCTGAATCTGGGCATTCAGCGTGAAATAGTAGATGGGAGCGGCCAGCACGAGCACCTCGGCCTCGGCCATGAGCGGATAG
>CAMJRQ010000218.1 GCA_946408305.1 uncultured Prevotellaceae bacterium | reverse complement strand
AAACAAAAGTATTATGTCTGAAATTGAAGCTAAAGTAAAAGAGATTATCGTAGAGAAGCTGGGTGTGGACGAAGCAGAAGTTACCCCCGAAGCAAGTTTCACGAACGACCTCGGTGCCGACTCTCTGGATACCGTTGAGCTGATAATGGAGTTCGAGAAGGCTTTTGAAATCACCATCCCCGACGACAAGGCCGAGAAGATACAGACTGTAGCCGACGCCATTGCTTTCATCGAAGAGAACAAGTAAACGGACGACGGACAACAGACAACGGACAACAGACAACAGACGACGGACAACAGACGACGAGAATTCGGTTGTCCGTTGTCCGTTGTTCGATTGACAAGCGAGAACGAAAGATACATGGAATTAAAGAGAGTTGTGGTGACGGGCCTGGGTGCCATCACGCCGCTGGGCAACACGGCCGAGGAGACTTGGCAGAACATGCTCAACGGAGTGAGCGGAGCCGGACCTATCACACATTTCGACGCCACGAACTTCAAGACACAGTTTGCCTGTGAGGTGAAGAACTTCAACCCGGCCGACTACATCGACCGCAAGGAGGCCCGCAAGATGGACCTCTACTGCCAGTATGCCATGGCCTCGGCCACGCAGGCAGTGGACGACAGCGGACTGAACCTCGACGAGGAGGACCTGAACCGCATCGGTGTGGTCTTCGGAGTGGGCATCGGCGGCATGCACACCTTCGAGGAGGAGGTGATGAACTGGAGCAAGACGGGCGAGACGCTCGGTCCGAAGTTCAGCCCCTTCTTCATTCCGAAGATGATTGCCGACATCTGCGCCGGCCACATCAGCATCAAATACGGTTTCCACGGACCCAACTACATCACGTCGAGCGCCTGCGCCAGCAGCAGCAACGCACTGGCCGACGCCTTCAACCTGATTCGGCTGGGCAAGGCCAACGTCATCGTGAGCGGCGGAGCCGAGGCTGCCATCTTCCCCTCGGGAGTGGGCGGCTTCAACTCGATGCACGCTCTGAGCACCCGCAACGACGACCCCCAGCGCGCCAGCCGCCCCTTCAGCGCCAGCCGCGACGGATTCGTCATGAGCGAGGGCTCGGCCTGCCTCATCCTGGAGGAATATGAACACGCCAAGGCCCGCGGCGCCAAGATCTATGCCGAGATGGCCGGAGCCGGCATGAGCGCCGACGCACACCACATCACGGCCTCACACCCCGAGGGTCTGGGAGCCAAGCTGGTGATGCAGAACGCACTCGAAGACGCCGGAATGAAGCCCGAGGACATCGACTACATCAACGTGCACGGCACGTCGACACCCGTGGGCGACATCTCGGAGGTGAAAGCCATCGTGGACGTCTTTGGCGACCACGCCTACGAGCTGAACATCAGCAGCACCAAGTCGATGACAGGCCACATGCTGGGCGCCGCCGGAGCGGCCGAGGCCATGGCCAGCGTGCTTGCGGTGAAGAACGACATCGTGCCCCCCACCATCAACCACGAGGAGGGCGACGAGGACCCCGAGATAGACTACCGTCTGAACTTCACGTTCGGCAAGGCTCAGCAGCGCCCCGTGCGCGCCGCACTGAGCAACACGTTTGGCTTCGGCGGTCACAACGCCTGCGTGATTTTCAAGAAGTACGCCGGATAACGCTGTCCCCGTGCTCAACAAGAACCTGATAGACGCGATAAGGCTTCCTTTCCGAAAGGACAGGGCGCTTTATCGCTCTTTTTTTGACATCATGGGGTTCTATCCCCACAACATCAGACCCTACAAGGAGGCCCTGCTCCATCGCTCGGCCCTGGCCAAAGGCGACGGCGGAAGGCCGCTGAACAACGAGCGGCTGGAATTTCTGGGCGACGCCATACTGGACGCCGTGGTGGGCGACATCGTCTTCCAGCACTTCGAGACGAGCCAGGAGGGATTCCTGACAAACGCACGAAGCAAAATCGTGCAGCGCGAAACGCTAGGACATGTCTCCGAGCAACTGGGACTGAACCGTCTGATACGCTCCAACTCGCAGAGCAACAGCCACAACAGCTACATGGCCGGCAACGCGCTCGAAGCGCTCGTCGGAGCCATCTATCTGGACCGCGGCTACGACCACTGCATGCGTTTCGTCAAGACACGCATCCTGGGCCGGCTCATCAACCTGGACCGCATTGCCAGCAAGGAGGTGAACTTCAAGAGCCACCTGCTGGAGTTCTGCCAGAAGCACCATCTGAAGCTGGAGTTCAAGCTCATCGACGAACAGCGCGACCACAAGGGAGCACCCTTCTTCCGCACGAAAGTGATTGTGGAAGGCTTCGACCTGGGACAGGGAAAAGGCTACTCGAAGAAGGAGAGCCACCAGCAAGGCTGCAAGAACGCGCTGAACAATCTGAAGAACAACCGACGGCTCTACAACAGTCTGGTGCAGAAAAACAAGAGAAAGAAGAAAGATGAACAGGACAAGCTTCATACGACCCCTCTTCAGCCTGCGTGAACACAAACTCCGAGCCTACGCCGACAAGGCGCAGGAGCTGCAAGAGCGAGTGCTCCGCCGACTGCTGCGCAAGGCAGCCCGCACGGAGTGGGGCCGCGTGTACCACTTCGGGAAAATCAGCGACTATGAGCAGTTTGCCATGCAGACGCCGCTGACCACCTATGACGACCTGAAGGGATACATCGACCGCATGCGACAGGGCGAGCGCGACGTGCTGTGGCCCGGAAGGGTGCAGTGGTATGCCAAGTCGAGCGGAACGACGAACGACAAGAGCAAGTTCATCCCCGTAAGCCACGACGGCCTCCACGACACGCACTATGCCGGAGGCCAGGACTCGGTCGTCTGGTACCTGCGCAACAATCCCCATAGCCGCCTCTTCGACGGCAAGGCACTCATCCTGGGCGGAAGCCATTCGCCGAACTACAATCTGCCCCACAGCCTGGTGGGAGACCTGAGTGCCATCCTCATCGAAAACATCAATCCGCTCATCAACCTGGTTCGCGTGCCCCGGAAGGAGACAGCCCTGCTGGC
>CAMJRQ010000217.1 GCA_946408305.1 uncultured Prevotellaceae bacterium | reverse complement strand
GCCGAGGAAACCCAGCAGAAAGACGCGCCAGAGCGACGACCCGCTCGTCGGAGCGGCCTCGCCGAAGGCACGCAGTTCGTCCACGACTGGTTGCCACAGATCCACTTCAGGTTTCTCTTTCACCACGTCCGAGTCCGGGAGAACGGCCACCACCGGCACTTCCGCCATTGGTTCGGGTTGTGCACTTTCATTAACGGCCGCCGCTTCCTGAACCTCGGCTGTCTTTTTACCTTCGCCGGTAAAGGCGAACTCGACATCGGTCGGAGGCATGCAGTTTTGGTCGTTGCAGGCACCGTAGGTCAGATAACCACGAATGTCATACGTGGGTTCCGTCAGCTCAAAGGTCTGCTCGAATACGGCCTTCCCCTCCATGTAGCTCACTTCCATGCCGAACATCTCATCCATGGCCCTATGCACCTTGCCCACGGCCTGCAACTTGCCCTTGGGCTTGGCCCCTTGGCACTGGTCGACGGTAAGTTCGGCTCGCGTAGGCCCTCCGTCGGCGATGTCGGTGCCATAGACATGCCATCCGCTCTCCACACGTCCCGTGAAGACCACTTTCAGCTCGGCATCGGAAATACGTTTCTGCTCGACGCTGAAACTGACGGGCTCTTCAAACTGGGCGCACAGAGGCAAGGCGAAGAAAAGAACTAAAATCTGAAATATCCGTTGCATTGTGGTGTCGCGTTCAATGAATTATTCGGCAAAGGTAGGCATTTTTTCGGGTATTCCGATGCCTTGCCGGCAGAAACCTAAGCTTTGCGGGCGTTTTTTAACGAAATTTTTGTACTTTTGTAGAGGAATCATAACGAATCTGTCGATGACAAGAATCCTCTTTGTTTGCCATGGCAACATCTGCCGCAGCCCGATGGCCGAGTTTGTGATGAAGCAGCTTGTCGGCGAGGCGGGTCGCGACGCTGACTTCTACATCGAATCGGCCGCCACCTCCACCGAGGAGCTGGGCAACCCGGTCTATCCGCCCGCCCGGCGCAAGCTGGCCGAGCATGGCATCTCGTGCCAGGGCAAGACGGCGCGCCAGCTCGGGCGGGCCGACTACGACCGCTTCGACCTGCTCGTGGGCATGGACGAATGGAATCTGCGCAACATGCGGCACATCTGCGACGGCGACCCCGAAGGGAAAATCCACCGGCTGATGGACTACACCAACCGCCCCGGCGACGTGGCCGACCCGTGGTACACGGGCGATTTCGAACGCACGTGGCAAGACGTGCTGCTCGGTTGCCGCGCGCTGCTCCGCTCACTGACTCACGATAACAAACATTAAGCCCCCCCTTACGCCCCATGAAAAGACTACTCATCATCCTGCTCGCGCTGACGGCCACGCTCGCCCCGGCCTACGCCCGCCGTTCGCCCCTGCGCCTGCTCTATTGGAACATCCAGAACGGCATGTGGGACGGCCAGACCGACGATTACCGCCGCTTCACCGACTGGGTGGCTGCCCAAAGGCCCGACATCTGCGTGTGGTGCGAGGCGCAGAAGCTTTACAAGACCGGTACGGCCGACGCTGAGCGCGAAAGCGAACAGGAGTGCCTCGACCGTTGGCGCCGTCTGGCCCAGCGCTACGGCCACCGCTATGTCTACCTGAGTGCCCACCCCGACTCCTATCCGCAGCTCATCACCTCGCGCCAGCCCCTCCGGCAGGAACTGCTCATCGAGGGCAACCGGGACACGCTCGTCTGCCACGGCGCATCGTGGTATAGCACCCGACTGGGGCGCAAGAGGCTCCACCTCGTGACGCTCCACACCTGGCCGCAAGCCTATGCCTACGGCGTACCCGCCGAAAGGCGCGAGCAGAGCAAAGCCGAGCACGGGGGCGACCGCTTCCGGCGGGCCGAGATGGAATACATCTGCGGCCACACGATTCTCACCCGCCCCAAGGCCCGCAAGGAGCTGTGGGCCATGATGGGCGACTACAACTCGGTCTCGCGGCTGGACAACGCTGTCTACCGCCTGCCCGAGGATTCGCCCAAATTCTTGGTGCACGACTACATCCGCGAGCAGACGCCCTACCAGGACATCATCAAACAGACCTTCCCCGACAGCCTGGTCAGCACCACGGGCGGCGGCAGCCGCATCGACTTCGTGTACCTGACGCCGGCGCTGATGAAGCGGGTGAAGAAGGCGTGGGTGGCCCGCGACGGATATACCGCCCCGGTGCGCAACGCGCAGAAGATCTCCAACTTCTGGCACCCCAGCGACCACCTGCCAATCCTCGTCGATTTCCGGTGAAAAGATTGCGCAAGCCTGCCATTCTGAGCGTAGCGAAGGATCTATGGCGGCGTCGTGCATATTCAGCCTAATGAACCGATTCGGGAACAATGGGCTTGTAAAAACGGCCTTTCAGGCCATTTCTCCAGGCACCAATAAATGTTAAAAAAGGAACGTGTTCCTCGGGGCATCGCAACGTGTTGCGAGAGGCCGAGGAACACGTTGCGTTTGTGCGTTCACCGTGGTTCGTCGTTCACCTGCATCAGAGCCACTATCTGCTCCACCTGCTCGTCCACGGGCCGCGTGCCGTCTATCCAGTGGATGGCGATGCCGCGGCGTTCCATGCCCCGGAACCACGTCATCTGGCGTTTGGCAAACTGATGGATGGCTATTTCGAGCTGGCGGAACATCTCGTCGTAGGAGAGTTGGCCGGTGCAATAGAGCGTCACATACTTGTACTCGAGCCCATAATATATAAGGTTCGCGGGCGAGACGGTCTGGAGCAGACGGCGCACCTCGCCCACCATGTCCTCCTGCTCGAGGCGGTGGCGCAGGCGCTCCGTGATGCGCCGACGGCGCAGTTCGCGGTCGACGGACACGCCGATGGTCAGGCTCTTCACGCTGGGGAAGTCCTGCTCCTGAATGTGATGCTCGCGGTAGTATTCCTGAATCTCTATGGCGCGTATAGCCCGCTCGGGTGTGGTGAGGTCGGTGGTGTTGTGCAGCACTTTGTATCCCGCCAGCATCTCGGCCAGTTCGGGGAGCGAGCGCGATGCCAGCCGA
>CAMJRQ010000216.1 GCA_946408305.1 uncultured Prevotellaceae bacterium | reverse complement strand
TTTGGGTTTCTCACACGTGAGAATTTCGGAAACATTGGTGTCCGAGGGAAAACGGTCCGAAAGAACATTTTGCGAGCTCCCCCTTTTACTCATTCTTTCGAAAGCAGCGAACCCACAAGGATAATTCGTTGGGCCTACGCTTTTCCCCGGACACCAATAGATATCTCGAATGAACCGATTTGGGTTTAAGTAAACTCAACGACCGTGATGCCAGCCCCGCCGAATTGCACATGTTCGTCGTGAAAGGAATGCACCTCGGGTCGAGTGGACAGGTATTGGCGGATAAGCTGGCGCAGGACACCACCACCCGTGCCGTGGAGCAACCTGACCCGGGGAGCGCCGACGAGCAGTGCGTCGTCGAGGTAATGCTCTACGGCCGTGAGGGCTTCGTCGGCACGCATTCCGCGCAGGTCGAGTTCCTGGCGGAACTGCTCGTTGGCGCGGTGGACTATTTGGACAGTGGCGGAAGCTGTACTGTTGGAAGTTGTGGGCTGCGGAGCGGGCTGCAGACGTTCGAGAGGTACGGTGGTGCGCATCATCCCGAAGACGACAGTTGCCCGGTTGGCGCTGATTTTCTCCACATGCCCTACGGTCTGCTGGCCTATAATACGGACGTAGGAACCGGGGGCCAAAGCCTCACCCTGACCCTTCTCCAAGGAGAGGGGCTTTTTCGTTCCACCTCTTTTCCCCTCCCCTCGGGAAGGCCGGGAGGGGAGCGATGCTTTCTCAGCCAGTTGCTGCCTGAGCAGCTTGGTTTGTTCGCGTTCGGCCTGGGATTGGCGTATCTCGCGAATGGTGCGTTCGACGGCTGCATTGGAGTCTTGGATGATGGCGCGGGCCTCAGCACGGGCTTGCTCGAGGATTTCGCGACGCTGGGCCTGCAGCTGGGCCGAGCGGCTTTCGTAGTCGTCGATGAGGCTTTGGAGCCGCTTCTCTTGTTGGTGGACGGTCTGCCGCTTGTCGGCCCAATAGCGCTTGTCGCGGGTGATGTCGAGCAGATAGCGGTCGGCATTGACATAGTCTTGGCCGACGAGGCGCGTGGCCTCCTGGATGATGTCTTCGGGCAGTCCGCTCTGTCGCGCAATCTCGACGGCGAAACTGCTGCCGGGATGGCCGATTTCGAGCTGAAAGAGGGGGCGCATCTGGTGACGGTCGTAGAGCATGGCTGCATTGGCGATGCCAGGCGTGGCCTCGGCGAAGTGCTTCAGGTTGTGGTAGTGGGTGGTGACGATGCCCCAGGCTCCACGCTCGAGGAAAGACTGGAGGAGTGCCTGGGCAATGGCTCCGCCGATGGTGGGCTCGGTGCCGCTGCCAAATTCGTCGATGAGGAGGAGCGTTGCCGGGTCGGCCTGACGGAGCATGTTTTTCATATTGAGAAGGTGTGCGCTGTAGGTGGAGAGGTCGTCGGCAAGGCTCTGCTGGTCGCCGATGTCGGCCATGATGCGGCTGAAGATACCACAACGAGAGTTCTCGCGCATGGGAACGGGAAGTCCGCACTGGAGCATGTATTGGAGCAGGCCGACGGTCTTGAGGCAGATGCTCTTTCCGCCGGCATTTGGCCCGCTAATGAGGAGGATGCGCTGCTGGTCATTGAGCTGGATGTCGAGGGGGACGAGCTTCTTTCCCTGCTGGCGGAGCGCGCGTTCGAGAAGCGGATGCCGGGCCATGACCCAATCGGCTTCGGGCTGGTCGGAGATGTCGGGCGAAAGGGCTTGCAGTTCTTGCGCAAGGCGGCTCTTGGCCAGCAGGAAATCGAGCTGGCCGAGAAAGGAGAACGCCCGGAGAAGCTCCTTAGTGTGGGGGCGAAGCGTAGCCGTGAACTCCTGTTTGATGCGGAGCAACTCGCGCTGTTCCTCGGCCTGAAGCTGACGAATGTGGTTATTGGCCTCGACGACCTCCTGAGGTTCGATATAGACGGTTTTTCCCGAGGCGCTCTCGTCGTGGACGATTCCAGGGAGGCGGCGTTTCATGGCGGGCGAGACGGGCAGCACGAGGCGACCGTCGCGCAGGGTGGGCGCCGCATCGGGGTCGACGAGCCCGTCGGCCTGGGCGCTGCGCAGGATGCGCTGCAGCGTGCTGCTGACCGAGCCCTCGGACTGTCTGAGCTGGCGGCGCAGAAGCTGGAGCTGCTGGCTGGCATCGTCGCGCATGTTGCCATAATCGTCGATGAGCTGGACAATGCGCCGGCTGACGGCGTGGAAGGTGAAAACACCGCGGGCAAGTTGCTGTAGCGCGGGGAAGGGCTGCTCGTCGCTCTGGAAATGGGGCAACCAGGCGTGGAGGGTGGCGAGGGAGAGCTTGAGCGCCTGCATCTCGTCTTCCTCGAGATGGGTGCCTTCGATGCGGATTCGCTGCAGGGCCGGCCGCAGGTCGTAGAAATTGGTGGGAAGGGGATCGACGGTCTGGGCGGAAAGCTGGTGAAATTCTGTCAGCTGTTGATGGAGACGGCGCACGAGGGCGGGGTCGGACTGGAACGTAATCTGCCTTACGTGTTCCAGCCCGAGTGGGCTCTGGCACTGATGCTCGAGAAGCAATCGTATCTCGGAGAAACCGAGCAGTTGTTCGATATCCACGGCAGTTCAGAGGGGCTTAGAGGTTCTTCTCGGGGTAGAGTGTGTCCCACCAGGTGGGGTCGTCCTGGAGATACTTGGCAAACCAGGCATAGAAGGTGTGAACCCATTTGATGCGCCGCTCGTATTCGAGGATGTGGTGGTTCTGTCCCTCGACGGTGACGAAGGCGCACTCGCGACCAAGTATCTTCAGGGCATTGAACATCTGGGTGCTCTCCACAATTGGTACGTTCGTGTCGACAGCGCCGTGGAGAAAGAGGATGGGGGTGTGTACCTTGTCGGCATTGAAGAGGGGGGCGTGGCGCGTGAAGAGGTCGGGGTTGTTCCAAGGGTAGCTGTCGGCTGCGCAGGTGGCGTTGTAGCTGTAGCCCCAATAGCCATAGCCCCAGTAGCTGGCGGGATTGCTGATGCCGGCATGGGCCATGGCAGCGGCGAAAAGGTCGGTCTT
>CAMJRQ010000215.1 GCA_946408305.1 uncultured Prevotellaceae bacterium | reverse complement strand
GTCTATGTGGATGGATATGAATATTTTCAGAGGTATGAGCGCGGTAAGGTCATGTGTGAGATGCAGAAAATCGGCCCTACTGATAAACATGGAACAAAAGTTACATTTCTTCCCGATGATACTATTTTTGAAGAGACTGAGTTTAATTATGATGTACTTCTGGAGAGGCTCAGAGAAATTGCTTTTCTTACAAAAGGACTCCGCATTGTTCTGCGCGATCTGCGGGGAGATGAAATTCTCCGCGGATGTTGCCGTCGACGATGGTCTCGCCGTTGACGATGACGGTGATGTGGTCGCCCTTCACGCGGATTTCCTCCTGGCTCCACTCGCCGTAGGGCTTATGTTTGATGCGCTTGGCGGGGATGACGCCGTAGACGGAGCCGTGAACCTGATACTTGCGCAGGTCGGCATAGATGGGATGGTCGTGGTCGAGCACCTGCACCTCGCACATGCCGTCATAGGCAGCATCGACGCCTTCGGGTGTGCGGATGCCGATGCCGTTGTTGACGCCGGGACGCACGAAGCAGAACTCGAAGCGGTAGATGAAGTCGCGATACTCCTTCTTGGTGTAGAGGTTGCCTCCGTTGCCGTATCCGGCCGAGACGTAGATGGTGCCGTTCTGCACGGTGTATCCGCCGATGTTGCCTTCCCACTTGTCGAGGTTCGTTCCGTCGAAGAGGATTTCGAAGCCTTCCTTCTTCTCCTCGGGAGTGAGCTGATAGATGGGCGAGGGCTCGGCCTCGGAGAGCATCTTCTTGATTTCGTCTACGGCATACTTGTCGTCGGCCGAACCGTGGGCCTGATAGATGTCGATGGCCTTGGAGAGGTTCTTGTTCATCTCCTCGTAGTTGATTTCGTCGATACACTTGGCAGCGATTTCCTTCTCGGCCTGTGCGGCTTCGTAGGCCACTTCCTTGTCGTCGAGATACTTGCCCACGACGTTGAAGGCCTTCTGTGTGGGGGCACCGGCCATTGCGGCGATGGCCTGCTTCTTGGTCTGTGCGGTGCGGGCCACCTGGAGGGCATCGTAGAGCTTGGTGCAGCGGCTGTCGATGTATCCCTCGCGCGTCTTCACCAGGTTGATGTAGGCCGAGAGGGCCGATTCGTCGCCGGCCTTGGCAGCCTCGAGCAGCGTGGGAGCTGCGGAGTAGTTGGTGGTGGACTTCAGTGCGGTGAGAGCCTCGGCGCGCTCGGCAGCCGAGCTGGTCTGCTTGGCATAGATGTCCTTCATGGCAGCGATGGCCTCGTTGGTGCCGGTGGCTGCGAGGGGCTGGAAGAAGCGCTGGGCGTTCTTGGCCGACTTCATCTGGGCAGCGATGGCCTCATACTGAGCCTTGGCTTCGAGGCCCTTCACGCTGGCTCCGAGGGCCTGCTGGAAAGTGGGCACCTGGGCTTCGGGGGCCTTGTCGAGCAGCTGGGCCACCTGGGCGAGGTCGTCGGGGCGCACCATGGTGGGCAGCGCCTTCACGGCAGCCTGGGCCACGGAAGCATCGGCCGACTGGGCCAGGGCAAAAATCTGGGGCGTTGCCTCGTAGACGGCACGCTTCGAAGCCAGGTCGATGAGGGCCTGCTGCTTCTGGCCCGTGGCGCTCTGCAGGGCGGCGGGCAGCTTCTCGGCGAGCGAGCCCTTGTAGGCGAGCAGTGCGCTCTCGGCGGCGGCGCTGTTCTCGCCACCCAGGGCAGCGAGGAGGGCGTCGGCAGCCGTCTCGCCACCAATCTTGCCGGCAGCCTCGATGGCAGCCTTAGCGGTGGCTCCGCCCTTGGCAATTTCCTTCAGGATGACGGGCTCCTGCGAAGCCACGTGGTTGTCGCCGAACCAGTAGAGGACGTCGCTCTTGGCTCCGTCGGAGAGGCGTTTGAACTTCTTGCCCACCTTGGCAAAGAGGGCTTCGTCGGCCTGCTTGCCGGCAAAGTTGAGAGCCTGCACGCGATAGGCCTGGTCCTTGCTCTTCAGCGCTTTGAGGAGCAACTTGGTGCAGTCGCCGTTGGCGGCCACAAACTGGTCGTACTGTGCGGCATAGGGTGCGGCTCCATCGTGCTCAGTGAACACGGTGGGCTCCACGGGCTTCAGCCACGAAATCATCTTCTCGATGAACTGGCGGGCCGTGGCGTCGGGGGTGCCGGCGAGCGACTCCTCGAGTCCCTGGAGCACGGCTTTCTTGTACTTACGGTTGGCGGCGGCATAGTTGGTCACGCCGCTCACGGCATACTCCACCAGGGCGTTCTGGGCCTGCTCCACGGGTTTCAGCATACCCACGAGCAGTTTGATGGTCAACGGGGCTCCTTCGGCCAGATAGCCCATCTCGCGGTTGAAGTCTTCGGCCTTGGGTGCGGGCATCTGTGCCAGCACGTCCTGGACCACGGTCTCGGGCTTGCGCTGGCGCGAGTCCTGAGCCGACATCGGCATGGCCATGATGAGAGCCATGGCCGACAATATTATGAATAATGTCTTACGCATTTGTTTCTTCGTTTAACATTTTAACTTATGAACACTTTAACACTTAAATGTATTTTCCCCATTCGCCGCGCATGGGCTGGTTGACGAGGTGGTTGGCCTGCTCGTCGTTGAGGAAGGTCTGCGACGTGGGGTCGAAATAGAGCGTGCGGTTGAGGCGCAGCGCGCAGACACCCATGTTGACGATGGTGGCGCTGTGGTGGCCGTTGCTCTCGTTGAGGGCGAAGGGGCGGCGTGTGCGCACACACTCGAGGAAGTCGGTGTTGCGCTCCTCGGGCTCGGGCAGCTCGTTGATGATCTGCTGCACGTTGGGGATGGTGCACTCGAAGCCCTTGTAGACCTTGCCCTTGGGGCCTTCGATGTAGGGCACCTTGCCCTGGCTCTCGAAGCCTTCGCCCTCGAGGATAATCTGGCATCCGTCCTCGTAGGTGTAGGTGATGCTGCGCCAGATGCCCACGGCGTCGGGATGCTGCTGCGGGGCGTCCACTTCGACCTTCACGGGGAAGGTGTCGTCCTTGCCCAGGATGTACTGCACGGGGTCGATGTAGTGCTGTCCCATGTCGGCCAGACCGCCGC
>CAMJRQ010000214.1 GCA_946408305.1 uncultured Prevotellaceae bacterium | reverse complement strand
TGCGCAGCGATGATGCCTACAGCCCCGACGGGCGCCACGACCTGCGTCCCGAATACCCCACCGTCGTCTACACTCGCATTCTCCGACAGCTCTTCCCCGACGTGCCCGTGGTGCTCGGAGGCATCGAGGCCAGTATGCGCCGCCTCATGCACTACGATTATTGGAAAGAGACGTTCCGCCCCAGCATCCTCGTCGAGAGTGGTGCCGACCTCATTACCTACGGCATGGGCGAGCAAGCCACACTCGAGATTTCCCAACGGCTTCTGGATGCCATCGAAGACAGCGACGAGGACCTCCACTACGACGAAGATGGCAATTCCTACGTCACCACCGCCACATTCCGCCGCCACATCATTGACCGCCGGCCCGTGGCTCAGACCGTCTCGCTGGCCGACCGACGGCCTGCTCCCGCCGACGGCGACATCGTGCTCCACAGCTACGACGACGCCCTGCGCAACCCTGCACTTCATGCCCAGAACTTCCGCCACATCGAGGAAGAGAGCAACAGCCGCCATCCCCGACGCCTAATTCAGCAGACTGGGCGGCAGTGGGTGGTCGTCAATCCGCCCTACCCCACCATGACGCAGGCCCAGCTCGACCACAGCTTCGACCTCCCCTACACGCGCCTGCCACACCCCAAATATCACGGCAAGCGCATCCCCGCCTACGAGATGATTCGCCACAGCATCTGCCTGCACCGCGGTTGTTTCGGCGGCTGCGCCTTCTGCACCATCAGTGCCCATCAGGGAAAGTTCGTCGTGAGTCGCAGCAAGGAGAGCATACTGCGCGAGGCGAGGGCCGTCACCCAGATGCCCGACTTCCGGGGATACATCAGCGATCTGGGCGGACCCAGCGCCAACATGTATGCCATGAGCGGACGCAATCCCCGCGCCTGCGACGCCTGTCTGCGTCCCTCGTGCATTCATCCCGCCATCTGTCCCAATCTCTGCGTAGACCACCGCCCGCTACTCGACATCTACCGGGCCGTCGATGCGCTGCCCGGAGTGAAAAAAAGCTTCGTCGGCAGCGGCATCCGCTACGACCTCATACTCCATCCACAGTCCGACCCCGCCCTAGCCCGGGCCTCCTCAGACTATGCCGAGGAGCTCATCACCCGGCACGTCAGCGGAAGACTCAAGGTGGCCCCCGAGCACACCAGCGACAACGTGCTCAGCCTGATGCGCAAGCCCTCGTTCTCCCTCTTCGAGCGGTTTAAGCGTCTCTTCGATGCCATCTGCCGGCGCAACCACCTGAACCAGCAAATCATCCCCTACTTCATCAGCAGCCACCCCGGCTGCACCGAAGCCGACATGGCCCAGCTCGCCGAAAAGACCCGCCAGATGGGCTACCGGCTCGAGCAGGTGCAGGACTTCACCCCCACCCCCCTCACGCTCGCCACCACTTGCTGGGCAACCGGCATCCACCCCTACACGCTCCAACCCGTCTACTCAGCCCGCACGCCGCAGCAGAAAGAGCGCCAGCGTAGCTATTTCTTTTGGTATAAGAACTCCCACAAGGGGGGAGGAGAAAGCAAATCGATAAATGGCTAAATAAATTGTAAATAGTAAATCACGTAAATTGTAAATCAACATTATGCAATGGTTTGAATGCAAAGTCCGTTACGACAAGACGATGGAAGACGGACTCATCAAAAGTACCACCGAAAACTACCTCGTCGACGCCCTCAGCTTCACCGAGGCCGAGCGACGCTTCATTCAGGAAATCACCCCAATGGTGAGCGGCGAATACACCGTCACCGACATCCGGCGCACCAAGATAGCCGAACTCTTCGAAAGCCAGGATTCGCTCGCCGACCGCTGGTTCAAGGCTCGCGTGGCCTTCGTCAGCATCGACGAAAAGAGCGGAGCCGAGAAACGCGCCGTGCAGGTGATGATGGTCCAAGCCATCGACCTGCGCGATGCCGTCAAGAATCTCGACCAGGGAATGGCCCACACGCTCGCCGACTACGTCATCGTCTCCATCGCCGAGACCAAGATTCTCGACGTCTTCCCCTACCGCCCCGACGAAGAAAAACCCGCGCAGCCATGAGTCACATCACCGAAGCGCTCTCACAAATCCGTTCCCAACTGCCACCCGACGCCCAGCTCGTCGCCGTCAGCAAGTTCCACCCCGCCTCGGCCATTCTCGAGGCCTACCAGGCAGGGCAGCGCATTTTCGGAGAGAGCCACGTCCAGGAACTGCAACAGAAGCGCCCCCAGTTGCCGCCCGACATCCAGTGGCACTTCATCGGCCATCTCCAGACCAACAAGGTCAAGTATCTGGCCCCCTACGTCAGCCTCATCCACTCGGTCGACAGTCCCCGCCTGCTCGCCGAAATCAATCGTCAGGCCCTGCGCTGCGGCCGTCGCATCCCCTGCCTGCTGCAAATCCATGTGGCGCGCGAGGAGACCAAGTTCGGTTTCCTGCCCGAAGAGTGCCTCGACTACATGCGCTCTGGCGAGTGGCGCTCGCTCCAGGGCGTGGAGCTCCGAGGGCTAATGACCATGGCCAGCAACGTCGACGACCCGCAGCAAATCGACGCCGAATTCGCCCGGGCCGAAGAGTTCTTCGAGCAACTGCGCAACGAGTTCTTCGCCGACGCCCCCTCCTTCTGCCAGCGTTCCTGGGGGATGAGCCACGACTACCCCCTCGCCCTGCGCCACGGGGCCACCCTCGTGCGCATCGGCAGCCTCATCTTCGGCCAGCGGGTCTATTCTTGACACATCCACACACGATGGTTGCCGCACAGCCTCTTACTTCTTCGGCTCCGGCATACAGACACAAGACACAAAAGTCCTCACTCCCGACCTCTCATAGTGAGAGTTGGGAATGGGGACTTCAAGTTTTACCCCAATCGGTTCAATAGATTATTTGGAGCGTTCCTATCAGTCCTTCGGACAGCTTTGCCCTGCGTCGCTTCGCTCCCCCGTAACTTGCGTCTGCCCTCTGCAAGGTGAGCAGTTTCGTGCCATCAACTCTCTCCCTTGGAGAGGAGGAGGTAGGAGGGGGAGGCAACGCAACACGTTGTTCGGGACAACG
>CAMJRQ010000213.1 GCA_946408305.1 uncultured Prevotellaceae bacterium | reverse complement strand
AAGAAAATCGGGAAAAATATATTCGGTTCAGATTTGCAAAATAGCAGACACTCAAAGACAAATAATCCTTACGTTTCGCTCTTTCCAGATTGCCGAGAAGTTCCACGCAGACAGAAACACTCAAGGGTTTTGGCCAACGCAACGTGGTGTTTTGGTCAACACAACGTGGTGTTTTGGTCCACGCAACGAGGTGTTCCGGCTCCAAGAACGCGTTGTTTTCGCCCTTTCCCTGCTTTCGTGGCGAAAAACCGAATTTTGGAAGCACTGAAAATCAGACGTTTCTGATTTTTGAATTTTGAGTTTTGAATTACGGCGCATCGCGTCGCACCGTTTCTAATCGTTCCTCATGGCGTTTTTCGAGGGGTGAAATTCACGGGCAGGCTGTGCGGAGGTAAAAGATGCTTACATGAAGATGAACGACAATTAGGACAATTCAAGAAAATCTTTTCCGCTCGGCCCCGTCCCGGGCTCCCCTCCTTCGGAGGGGCTGGGGGAGGTCCCCCACAAAAAAAGTGGCGGGCCTGCGGAACGGAATCAAAAATATTTCGTAACTTTATGCCGCAAAGAGAACCGCAAAACTAAAACTGCAACAATTATGAGAAAACCGAGATTAGTGACACTGATGAGCTGCCAGTGGGCCGACATGGACCTGGACACGCTCTGCGGCAAGGCCGCTGACATGGGCTACGACGGCATCGAACTGGCCATCTGGGGCAACCATCTGGACCCCCTGCGGGCTGCCCGCGACGACGAATACGTGGAGTCCATAAAAAACATCTTCCGCCGCCACGGACTGGTGGTCAAGGCGCTCTGCGCCCACGTGCCCAGCCAGTGTGTGGCCGACGGGCCCGACCCGCGACTGAACAACTTCGCCCCGGCCCACCTGGCCGACAACCCCGAGGGCATACGCCAGTGGGCCACCGAGACGATGAAGGCATCGGCCATCGCCGCCCGCAAGCTGGGGGCCTACTGCGTGACGGGCTTCACCGGCTCGCCCATCTGGCGCTACATGTATTCCTTCCCACAGACCACGCTCGAGATGGTCGAAGCGGGGTTCCAGGAGGTGTACGACCTGTGGTGCCCCATCCTCGACGTCTTCCGCCGCGAGAGCATCAAATACTGCCTGGAGGTGCACCCGGCCGAGATAGCCTTCGACTACTACAGCACGAAGCGGCTGCTCGAGAAGTTCAGCGACCGCCCCGAGTTCGGGCTCAACTTCGACCCCAGCCACCTGCAGTGGCAGGGCGTCACGCCACACGTCTTCCTCGAGGACTTCATCGACCGCGTCTACCACGTGCACATGAAGGACTGCGCCGTCACGCTCAACGGGCGCAACGGACTGCTGGGCTCCCACATCGACTTCGGCGACCTGCGCCGCGGATGGAACTTCCGCTCGCTGGGCCACGGCGACGTGAACTTCGAGGAAATCATTCGCGTACTGAACGCCTATGGCTACGAGGGACCGCTCTCGGTGGAGTGGGAGGACTCGGGCATGGACCGCGAATACGGCGCACGCGAGGCCTGCCAGTTCGTGCGGCGCATCGACTTCCCGGCATCGGACATCAAGTTCGACGAGGCCATCAAATCGTAATCTGACAGCCAAAGACTAACACCTTAATAATATGAAAGACCGGAAACTCAGAATGGGCATGATTGGCGGCGGAGGCAATGCCATGATAGGCCCCATCCACCTGCGTGCAGCGCTGATGGAGAACGACATAGAACTGGTGTGCGGATGCTTCAGCCGCAACTACGACACCTCGCTCGCCGCGGGGCGCAAGTGGCACGTGGCACCGGAACGCATCTATCGCGACTATCGCGAGATGATGGAGCGCGAAAGCGCGCTGCCCGAAGGCGAACGGATGGACTTCGTGGCCATCGTCACGCCCAACCTCGTGCACTACGAACAGGCGGCGCTGGCCCTCGACATGGGCTTCGACGTGGTGCTGGACAAGCCCATGACCTTCTCGCTCGCCGAGGCACTCGCCCTCGAGGAGAAGGTGGAGCAGACGGGGCGCACACTGGCCCTGACCCACACCTATTCGGCCTACCCCGCCGTGAAGGAGATGAAGAGCCGCATCGCCGCGGGCGAGCTGGGACGCCTGCGGCTGGTATATGTGGAATACACCCAGGGATGGCTCTCGCAGCGCATCGAGCTCGAGGGCGGCAACAACGCCGGATGGCGCACCGACCCCGCACAGTCGGGCAAGGGAGGCTGCGTGGGCGACATCGGCACCCACGCCTGGCACCTCTCGGAATACATCACCGGCGAACAGGTCACCGAACTCTGCGCCGAGCTCTCCACCTTCGTCGACGGACGACCCATCGACGACAACGTGGCCGCCATGCTCCACTACACGGGCGGAGTGCGCGGCGTGCTCCACGCCACACAGGTGGCCGCCGGCGAGGAGAACCGCCTGGCCATTCGCGTCTACGGCGAGCGAGGCGGCTTCGAATGGCTGCAGCACGACCCCAACACGCTCATCCTGCGATGGGCCGACCGACCCGCCGAAATCATCCGCACGGGCAACGGATACATGTCGCCACTGGCCAAGTGGAACACACGCACGCCCGGCGGACACCCCGAGGGATACATCGAGGCCTTTGCCAACATCTACCGCAACTTCGACCGCACCGTGCGAGCCAAAGCCGAGGGACGCACGCCGAGCCCCGAGGAGCTGGACTTCCCCAACGCACACGACGGAGTGCGCGGGCTGCAGTTCATCGAAACCATGGTGGCATCGGGCTATGCCGAGGAACCCAAGTGGGTGAAATGGGTGGAGAAGTGAAGCCCTCTCGACCAAAATAATTCGAAAAAAGTTGGAGCAAGGTTTGGCAGTACGGAGAAAAACACGTACCTTTGCACGCTGAATATCAAAAAAGCAGACCATTACACATATAGTTACCAGCTATATCAGCGCATAAAACCAAACGCAAACAAACAAAAAAAAAACGATAAGACAATGAAACAAGGAATTCATCCCGAGAACTATCGTCCCGTAGTGTTCAAGGACATGAGCAACGGCGACATGTTCCTGAGCCGCT
>CAMJRQ010000212.1 GCA_946408305.1 uncultured Prevotellaceae bacterium | reverse complement strand
AAGGCAAACGTGAGGATGCCGAACGTGAGCAGCGGAGCACCCACATAGGGAATCTTGCCAAAGGCCAGCTTGGTGAGCGCGGCACCGTCGCTGGCGCTGATGTCGGGATAGGCCAGGATGCTGCTGACGAGCACCATGCCCGTCAGGGCGCAGATGACGACCGTGTCCCAGAACGTGCCGGTGCTGCTGACGAGTGCCTGGCGCACCGGATTGCGCGTCTGGGCTGCCGCCGCTATGATGGGAGCCGAGCCCATGCCGCTCTCGTTCGAGAAGAGGCCGCGGGCAATGCCGTAGCGCGCCGCCATCATCACCCCGGCTCCCACAAAGCCTCCGCCGGCACTCGCCGGGGTGAAGGCCGAGGAGACGATGAGGCGCAGAGCGGGCTTCAGATAGGGGGCGTTCATGCAGAGTATCACCACGCAGCCCACGATGTAGAACAGCGCCATGAAAGGCACCAACACCGTGCAGACACGGGCTATCGACTTCACACCGCCCAGGATGACCACCGCCGTGAGCAGGCAGACGAAGAGGCCCACAGCCCAGGTGGGCAGGCCAAACGTCTCGTTGGCCAGGAGCGCGATGCTGTTGGCTTGCACCGTGCAGCCGATGCCAAACGAGGCCAGAGCCGTGAAGACGGCAAAGAGCGTGGCGAGCCACTTCATGCCGAGACCGCGCTCCAGGGCATACATGGGGCCGCCATACATGCGGCCGTCGCTGCCCTTCACCCGATACTTCACGGCCAGCAGGCCCTCGGCATACTTCGTGGCCATGCCGAAGATGCCCGTCAGCCAGCACCACAGCACGGCACCCGGGCCGCCCAGCGCCACGGCCGTGGCCACGCCGACGATGTTGCCCGTGCCGATGGTGGCAGCCAAGGCCGTGGCCAGCGAACCGAACTGGCTGACGTCGCCAGTGGCCGAGGGGTCGGGCTTCACGGAGAGGCGGATGCCCGTGAGGAGCTTGCGCTGCGGAATGCGCAGGCGAAGCGTCAGAAAGACGTGCGTCCCCAGGAGCAGGACGATCATGGGCCAGCCCCACAACCATCCGCTCACGAGGGAGAAGAAATTATTGATGGCTCCCATTTCCCGAAGCCCGTCTTATTCCAGAATCTCGCAGAATTCTATCTTCTCGTTGTTGGGGCCCTGGATGAAGAAGTAGCGTGCGCCATGCTCCCAGAAGGCGATGTCTTGAATCTCATCGTGGAGCATGTGGTAGCCGGCCGAGCGCAGTTGCTCGAAGAGCTGGTCGATGTTCTTCACGTCGAGGCAGAAATGGTCCACAGCACCGTTCGTCATGGCAGGTTCCGGGTTGGGGATGACCTCGATGAGCAGGTTGCCCAGCTGGAGGAAGGCGAAGTCGCGGCCCGAGATGTCGTGGCGCGTGGCCACCTGGAAACCAAGTGTCTTGTAGAAGTCGATGGTCTTCTGCACCTCAGCCGTGGGCAGCCCGATGTGCTGTATGCCGCCCGAGAAGGCGCCGACATCGACCGGTTGCTGGGGGAAGTTGGCTTCGTTGAACGTGGGCTGAGGCTCGGCCTCGGGTGCGTCGGAAGCGGGCTGCGCCGCCTTGTTGCAAGCCGTCAGGAGCATCAGGGCTGCTGCGGCCAGGGCATGAATGGTTCTCATGAGGTTAAAGGGTTATTGGTTATTAGGAATGAATACTTTGCGTGTGGTTCCGTCGGCACCTTGCAGGATGTTCACGCCCGGCTGGAGCGACGGCTGACGGCGTCCGCCCAGATCGTAGATACTATGGACTCTGGACTCAGAACTATGGACTACCTTGATGCCCGTCTCATAGTTCTGGCGAGCCTGGCGCAGGGCAGCGGTGGCCTCCTGGAGCGCAGTGACGTCGGCGCGCTTCACCGTGCCGTCGGCTATCTTCTCCCGCGTGGTGGCAATGAGCGTCTCGAGGGCATCGGCCGCTGCGGCTACCTGTTCATCAATCATGCGGGGACTTTCGTCCGAGCGGGCATTCTCGTAGAGCTGGAACTCGGAAAGAGAAAACTGGGGATTGCCGTTGCGCAGCGTCTCGCCAGGAGTGTGCATGACATTAAAGCGCAGGTACTTGTAGGGGCGATGGAGCGAAATGTTGTCGCTGATGACGGTGCGGGCAGCGTCGAATCCGAAGTTGTTGAACGTGGCGATGTAGTCCCACTCGGAGCCGTCGTCCGAGGCCGTCACAAGGATGTCGAGCCAGCGGTCATCGACCCCGGCGGGGTTGTCGGTGCGGCGGCAATAGAGGAAGCGGCAGTCGGTGATGTCGCGCTTTAGCTCCACCTGGAGGTAGTGAGGCTGGTTGGGCGGCACTCCGTTGCTGGAGAGACAATAGGTGGCGCTGTTGTTGTCGAGCAGGTTGCTCACTCCATAGGTGCCCTGCGTGCCGTCGGTGGTCAGCTGCGTGGCAGTGGTCACCAGCTTGATGTGCTGCGGAGTGAGGACATAGGTGGAGTCCGTCTCGCTCAGGGCCTGGCGGATGGCAGCACGGGCGTTGTCCTCGACGGAGGTGGTGAAATAGACGTCGGCCCAGAGCGGGTCGTGGTCCGACATGATGTAGCCCTGCGGCGTCTGGCGGTTGTCCCACCGGGCCTGACGGCACGAGACGGTGCGCGAGACGAAGATGTAGTCGATGCGACTGGCAGGAGCGTTGATGCCCTGGCTGTAGTGCGCCTTCGTCTTGGCCTGCACCCAGGCATCCTTCATCGTGACTCCCAGATTCAGGCAGAGTTGGTAGTTGCCGCCCTGGCAGGCTTCCGAGTTTTCGCCAGAGACATTCTCGTAGTCCTTCATGTTGAAGTCGCCCGTCAGAAAATGTGGCAGGCTGGTGCCATACTGGTTCTGAAGGGCCTTCATGGTGGGCTTCATAATCCTGATCTGGGCCTCCTTCACCGCTGGCGAGTCGTAGCTCAGATGGGTGTTGGTATAGAGGAAACGGGCACCGGTCTGGATGTCCTCGAAGAGTGCCCACGTGGCTATCCGATAGTGGGTGGAGCCGCTCACCTTGGAGTGCACCTTGGGCGTCTCGGTGAGCCAATAGGTGTCATTGGCCAGGCAATAGA
>CAMJRQ010000211.1 GCA_946408305.1 uncultured Prevotellaceae bacterium | reverse complement strand
GCGCCTTCCATGGTGTCGGTCTTGGCGCTCAGGTTGTCCAGATAGGTGACGATGCTGGCCTCCTGTGTGCAGGGCAGCACGGGACTGCCGAACTCGCGCGTGCCGTGGTGGGCCAGCACGCAGTGGACGATGCGCTTCACCTCCTCGGCCTCGATGCCTCGCTCCTCGAGCACGTTCTGCAGCTTGTGGGCGCTCAGATAGATGTGGCCCAGCAGATACATATCGCGTGTGGCCTCGCCCTGGCGGTTGTATTCGTAGACCTTGCCATAGTCGTGGAAGAGGATGGCCAGCACGCAGCGCTCGGCTTTGATGGGGTAGGGGAGGCAGGGATAGAGCCCTTGGAACATGCGCAGCATCTGGTGGGTGTGGTTCAGCAGTCCGCCGGGATAGGCATGGTGTACGCTGGTGGCGGCGGGATACTGGCTGTAGGGCTGATAGAGCACGTCGGCAAAGTCGCGAATGACGGGGCGGAGCTGCGCGTCGGTGCAGAAGTCGAGCAGACGAGACACGGTCTGGTCCCACTCCGTGCGGGCCACCGGCCGCGGGATGAGGTCGTAGAGCGGGTCGCCCTCGGCAGCCATGCGGCCCACCACCATGTCGGCGAGTCCGCACGATTTCTTTCCTGCGTTGTCCTTGAGCGAGCCGAAGCGCACAATCTGGCCCACCGACGGGGCTGCCGTGGGCAGGACGTCCCATACGCTCACGTTGAGCGTCTCTTCGCGGTTGGCCACTTTCAGGATGGCATAGGGCGAACCCATGCGGGTGGTGCCGTTGGAACGGCTGATAACGAGGTAGTCGGGAGTCATCTGGGTAATTTACAATTTAGGTACAATTAAATAAGGTGCAATCTAATCGCCTCTTCCCGGAGAGGGGGCGGGGGTGAGGCTTTTGGGACAAAACTTCTCGGCGAGCGACTTCAGCAGGATGAGCACCCAGAACATGGAGAAGAAGCAGACGCCGGTGACGGCATTCTCGAGCCCCAGCGGCGCAAAGGGCAGCACACAGTAGGAGAACATCGTGCAGGCGCAGAGCAGCGCGTGGCGGCGGAAATTCCCTATGAGCATACGGCGGCCCCAGCGATAGATGCTGAGCCACGAGGTGAGGGCGATGGAGAGGACGAAAATCTTCGTGTCCCAGAGCAGGAGCAGCGTCTGCCCGGTGCGGCTCAGCATGGTGGAGAGCCCGCCCGGCATGTCGCTCCCGACGATGTGCAGATGGTGCCACACGCTGGCCGACGTGCCGAGGACGAATCCCACCACCATGGGCCAGCAGGCCGTGCGGAAGAAGCGGTCGCGGTTGACAAAGGCCAGCCACAGGAAACCGGCGCAGAGGGGCAGCGTGATGCCGTCGTGGGTGTAGCTGCAGAAGATGCCCATCAAGAGCATGAGCAGATAGGCCCAGTGGAAATTCTTGTCGTGGATGCGCTCATACTGCCCGATGAAGAAGGGCACGATGCACTGCGAGGCAAGGTTCAGGATGGCCCCCTCGTCGCGCGAGAGGAAACCCTCGGCCCCGGGAAAGAAGAAAGCCAGGAAGAGCGCCGTGAAGAGAACCCCTGCGGGGCGCTGCCCCGTGCCGGCAAGCGAGGCCGAAAGGCCCACCAGTAGCGTGAAGAGCAGGGCGCAGAGCGGAATGACCACGCCCTGCTCCCACACCATCCATTCGTGGGTGGGCAGCACGGCCAGCACCAGTGCGGTCAGCGCAAAGATGGCGGCATAGGTCAGCGCGAGTCTCACGTTCATTCCGAGATGCAAATTTCCTCAACTTTCGCGATATATCCAAACGTAAGGCCGAGTTTTTTTGTATTTCTGTCAGCCGCAGACTGACATTTTGTCGCATCCGACGTTTTGGCACGGCGTTCGTTACCAATTATGGCAGAAAACAAAAGAATGTATAACTCATAAAACAAAAAGCATTATGAACATCAAACCATTAGCAGACCGCGTGCTCATCGAACCGGCACCGGCAGAGACGAAGACAGTGGGCGGCATCATCATCCCCGACACCGCCAAGGAGAAACCCCTGAAGGGCACCGTGCTGGCCGTGGGCAAGGGCACGAAGGACGAGGAAATGATTCTCAAGGAGGGCGACAAGGTGCTCTATGGCAAGTATGCCGGCACCGAGTTGGAACTCGATGGCGAAAAATACCTCATCATGCGCCAGAGCGACGTGGTGGCCATCCTGGGATAAAGTGAAGGTAACATCAAATAAATTTATAAAGGAAAAAAGACTATGGCAAAGGATATCAAATTCAACATAGAGGCCCGCGAACAGATGAAGAAAGGCGTGGACCAGTTGGCAAACGCAGTGAAGGTGACACTCGGCCCGAAGGGACGCAATGTCATCCTGGAGAAGAAGTTCGGTGCTCCTCAGATTACTAAGGACGGTGTGACCGTGGCCAAGGAAGTGGAACTGGCCGACCCGTTCCAGAACGCCGGCGCACAGCTGGTGAAGAACGTGGCCAGCAAGACAGGCGACGATGCCGGCGACGGCACCACCACCGCCACCGTGCTGGCTCAGGCCATCGTGCGTGAGGGACTGAAGAACGTGGCCGCCGGTGCCAACCCCATGGACTTGAAGCGCGGCATCGACAAGGCCGTGGCTGCCGTGGTGGAGAACATCAAGGGCCAGGCCGAGCAGGTGGGCAGCGACTATCAGAAGATAGAGCAGGTGGCCACCGTCAGCGCCAACAATGACCCGGAGATTGGTAAACTGTTGGCCGATGCCATGCAGAAGGTATCGAAGGACGGCGTCATCACCATCGAGGAGGCTAAGGGCCGCGACACCACCATCGGCGTGGTAGAGGGCATGCAGTTCGACCGCGGTTATCTGTCGGCCTACTTCGTCACGAACGCCGAGAAGATGGAGTGCGAGATGGAGAACCCCTACATCCTCATCTACGATAAGAAGATTTCGAACCTGAAGGACTTCCTGCCCATCCTGGAGCCCGCCGTACAGACCGGCCGTCCGCTGCTCGTCATTGCCGAGGATGTGGACAGCGAGGCTCTGACCACCCTGGTAGTGAACCGTCTGCGCACTCAGCTGAAGATCTGTGCCGTGAAGGCTC
>CAMJRQ010000210.1 GCA_946408305.1 uncultured Prevotellaceae bacterium | reverse complement strand
AGACGATGATAGCCCAGCGAGCCGTCGGCCTGCCGGATGCCGGCCAGGTCTTCGTAGTACCAAAGGAGAAGGTCGCCAAGGAGCATGACGTGGTTGCCGCTGTTCATGGCGGGGTCGGCCGTCAGTCCGTTCCAGAGTTCCCAGATGGTGGTGGCCCCGTGGTCTATCATGTAGCCGTAGCTGGGATAGGAGCGCTTGTTGACGATTTTCCAGGCCAGGTCGAGGTGGCCGCTGCGCGTGAGGCCACGCATCAGATGCTGAATGCCCAGCACGCCGCACGAGACGTGCCCGTCGAACTGGTTCTCCGTCACGTCAACGACGTTCTGCATCACCCGCTCCTCGAAACCTTGCGGCACGAGCCCCAGCTGGTGGGAGAGGATGTTGGCCGTCACGGTGTTGTTGGCGTACTGAGCGGTCTGGGCGTTGAAGAAATGTTTGTTGTAGGCCGCCTTTATCTGGGCGGCGCGGCGGGCGAAGAATCCGGCGTCGGCCGTGTTGCCGATGTGGGAGGCCATCTCGCCCATCATGCGCAGGATGTCGCAGTAGACGGCAGTGCTCAGCAGGCGTCCGTCGGTCTTGCGAGCGGGGTCCTTGCAGTGAATCAGGTTGGGGCTCTCGGGCGGCATGCACCAATCGCCGTAGCGGTCGACGGTCAGGATGCCGTCGCGCTGCGTCTTCTCGTAGGTATAGTTCACCCACTTCTGCAGGTAGGGGTAGAAGCGATAGACGGCTTCGAGGTCGCCATAGCGGCGGAAGAGCATGTAGGTGGCATAGACGAATGCGCCGGGCCATGTCACTCCGTCATGGCGTCCGCTACGGTATTCGGGCACCAGATGAGCTATCTGCCCGTCAGCGTTCTGCGAATCAGCCAGGTCGGTTATCCATTTGTACTAGAGCGCCCCGTTGTCGAAGAGGATGTTCTCGCCATAACAGCCCGTCACCCGGTCGCCTGTCCAGCCGAGGCGTTCATCGCGCTGAGGACAGTCGGTGGGCATGCCGTGATAGTTGCCGCGGATGCCCCAACGCGCATTGCTGTGGAGCTGATTGAGCAGCTCGTTGTCGCACTCGAAGCCGGCCCGTTCCTCCATCTGGTCGTACTGCACACAGCCGGTGATGTTCTCGAGGCTCGGCATCTCGGCCAGACCGGTTATCTCGACGTAGCGGAAGCCCTGATACACGAGATGGGGCTGATACGTGAAGGCCTCGCCATTCCGGGGGATGTAGGTGTTTGTGCAGCGGGCGGAGCGCAGGTTGGCCACGTTGAGGCTGTCGCCCGAGGGGGTGAGCAGTTCGGCATGGCGAATCGTCACGGGCTGCCCTTCATGTCCGCGTAGCGTGGCACGCAGCTGGCCCGCCATATTCTGGCCCATGTCGACGAGGCAGCGCCCCTGGCCCATGTCGCGGATACTCAGCGGGCGGAGTTCCTGCTGGGTGCGAATGCCTGGATTGGGCTGCGGCGTCAGATTGCCTTCGGGCTGGGGCATCAGCTGCGCATCGGGCCAGTGGCTGTCGTCGTAGCCGGGTTCAGTCCATCGGCCCAGCTCCATGCGGGCATCATAAAGTTCGCCGTCGAAGAGGTTGTTGCGGCGTATGGGGCCTCGGTTCGTGGCCTTCCAGTGAGTGTCGGTGGCAATGACAAGGGTAGAATCGGCCATCTCCACCACCAGCTGCGCCATGAGGCGCGGCCCGCCAAAGTTGCGGTAATTGCGGCGCAAGCCCAGCGTGAAGCCGTTGCCCAGTTCGGCGGCGAGGACGTTGTTGCCCCGGTGCACGAGCGGAGTGACGTCGATTGTATTGTAATAGACCGTCTTGTCCCAGTCCGACAGCACGGTGCCGAAGACGTCGTCGCTGGCCCGCTGCCCGTTGACATAGGTGGTGCTATGGCCCATGCTGCTCAGATAGAGTGTGGCGCGCCGCACCTTCGAGGGGACGTGGAACTCGCTGCGCAGATAGCGCGCGGGCAGGTCCTGCCTGTCGCCGTCGCGAATGATATGTTCAAAGTCGGCCACACCAATCCATCGAGCCCGCCATTCAGACAGCTTCAAGGCTGTCTCGAAACGTCGCACCGGGCTCACCACATGCTCGCCGCTGCTCAGCCAGGCTTCCACCTGCCAATACAGCGTGGCCCCGCTCGGCAATCGCCGCCCTTGATAGGGCACCTGGAGCGTCTCGCTGCTCTCCACGCGACCGCTCTCCCAGAGGAGCCCCTCGCCGCTCTTCAAGGCGGCCTGGCTGGCGGCCACGCGGATGGAATAGGCCTCCTGGCGCACATCCTGCTGCTCCGACGAAACCGTCCAACTGAACCACGCCGTGCGCACGATGCCCGAAGGCTCGGCCATGCGGTTCACGCGCAGGTCGGAGATATCGGCTGCCTGGGCCCAAACGGCCGAGAAAAGCAGCAGTAAGGTCGACACAAATTTCATTGGTTCTGCATTATTTCTCCGACAAAAATACAAAAAAACGGGCAGAGAGCGAAACATATCCGATGAAAATTCATAACTTTGTGACGAAAAGATGACACACAAAACATATCAGACTATGAAACAGAGACTATCCACGTGCATGCTGGCCCTGCTGCTGGCCTGCACCAGTGCTATGGCACAAGAGGCTATCTTCGAACGTCGCGACCAGGGCTCGCCCAAGTTCAACGGCGACGGAACCGTCACACTGAGCCTGCGGGCTCCCGAGGCAACGAAGGTGCAGATTGTGGGTGATTGCGTGGAGAACATGCATGCCGACCTCACGAAGGACGGCGACAGATGGACTTACACGACGCCCAAACTGCTGCCCGAACTCTACAACTATCGCTTCATCGTGGACGGCGTGGAGGCCATGGACCCCTCCAACATTGAGCGTAGCCGCGACGTGCGCTCGTTCATGTCCACCTTCATCGTCACCGAGAAAGAAGGCGACCAGGGCTATCTCTATGGCAATCACAACGTGGCCCACGGCAACATGGCACAGGTGTGGTACGACTCGCCCACGCTGGGCCTCTCGCGCCGCATGACCATCTACACCCCGGCCGGATACGACCGCGGGAAGAAATACCCCGTGCTCTATCTGCTCCACGGT
>CAMJRQ010000209.1 GCA_946408305.1 uncultured Prevotellaceae bacterium | reverse complement strand
GAAAATCACACGTCACGACTCGCGAGGTAAAAAATCTTGAGGTTTTAACATTTGCAACACTTTTGCCCCGGATGAGAAAAGCGGGGCAAGGGTTGGAAATCTGCCCGCTTCTTCGTAACTTTGCCCACGAAGAAGGGAGTACACGTCTGACAGAAAAACACGCTCCGGCATTTGGCACGGAATTTGTTCCACCTCCCGTCAGAGACATTTAAAGAATAAGGAAAGACAGAAAAGAATGACGACGAAATTCTCACCCGATATGGCTCACGTGCTGAGTTTCAGCAAGGAAGAGGCTGAGCGGCTGCACAACGACAGCGTCTCGCCCGTGCATCTCCTGCTGGGCATACTGCGCCACAGCCGCAACAAGGCACGCCAGATACTGCAACAGTTTCAGCCCGACCTGCCACTCCTGAAACAGGAGCTGGAACAGGAGGCCCTGCGCCACCAGGCGCTCATCACGCCCAACCAGAGCGACATCAACTTCGACGTCGAGGCCAGCCGCATCATGCGGCTCTGCGTGCTCGAGGCCCGGCTGATGCACTCCGACGTCATCGACACGGAGCACATCCTGCTGGCCATCATGAAAGCCAGCAACAACCAGGCCAGCAACATTCTGGAGCGCATGAACATCACCTACAAAGACCTGGAGAATGCCACGCGGCCCCAGAACAGCACCACGGAAAGCGAAGACCCCGACGAGGAGGAATACGACGAAGAGGAGGGCTCGACGGCCACCGCCTCGACCAACGGACAGGCCTCGGGAACCGCCACCCGCACGCGCCGCACCTCGGCCAGCAAGACACCCGCGCTGGACAACTTCGGGCTCGACCTGACAGCGGCCGCTGCCGAGGGACTGCTCGACCCCGTCGTGGGCCGCGAACGCGAGATAGAGCGCGTGGCGCAGATTCTGTGCCGCCGCAAGAAGAACAACCCCGTGCTCATCGGACTGCCCGGAGTGGGCAAGAGCGCCATCGTGGAAGGTCTGGCCACCCGCATCGTGCAGCACCGCATAAGCCGTGTCCTCTGGGACCGCCGCGTGGTGGTGCTCGACATGGCCAGCGTGGTGGCCGGCACGAAGTACAGAGGCCAGTTCGAGGAACGTCTGCGTTCCATCATCCTCGAGCTGCAGAAGAACCCCGACGTAATCGTCTTCATCGACGAGCTCCACACCATCGTGGGCGCCGGCAGCGCCGCTGGCACGATGGACGCCGCCAACATGCTGAAACCGGCACTGGCCCGCGGCGAGTTCCAGTGCATCGGAGCCACCACGACCGACGAATACCGCAAGAGCATCGAGAAGGACGGTGCCCTGGAACGCCGCTTCCAGAAGGTGATGGTGGAGCCCACTACGCCCGACGAGACGCTGCAAATCCTGCAGAACCTGAAGGGGCGCTACGAGGAGCACCACCACGTGACCTACACCCCCGAGGCTCTCGAGGCCTGCGTGCGCCTGACCGACCGCTACGTGAGCGACCGCAGCTTCCCCGACAAGGCCATCGACGCCATGGACGAGGCCGGCAGCCGCATCCAGATTCAGGACGTGCCCGTCTCGGCCGACGTGCTGCGGCTCGAATCGCTCGTCAGCGACCTCACCGAGAAGAAGAACGAAGCCGCCAACCGCCAGAACTTCGAATTGGCGGCCGACTATCGCGACCAGATAAAGACCGCCCAGGAAGAGCTCGAGGAAGCCAAGCGCGAATGGGAAGCAAGCCTGGGCGACGAGCGCGCCACCGTCGACGCCGACATGGTGGCCCACGTGGTGAGCCTCATGACGGGCATCCCCGTGGAGCGCATCGGCGAGGAGGAGAACCAGCGGCTGCGCAACCTCGGCGAACGGCTCCAGAAGAGCGTCATCGGACAGGACGAAGCCATCCGCACCCTCGTCCGAGCCATCCAGCGCAGCCGCGTCGGGCTGAAAGACCCGCGCCGCCCCATCGGCACCTTCCTCTTCGTGGGGCCCACCGGAGTGGGTAAGACCTATCTGACAAAATGTCTGGCCGAGGAGATGTTCGGCTCGGCCGACGCCATCATCCGCGTCGACATGAGCGAATACATGGAGAAGCACACGGTGAGCCGCATGGTGGGCGCACCTCCGGGCTACGTCGGATACGACGAAGGCGGACAGCTCACCGAGAAGGTGCGGCGCAAGCCCTACTCCATCGTCCTGCTCGACGAGATTGAGAAGGCTCACCCCGACGTCTTCAACATCCTCCTGCAGATGATGGACGAGGGTCGCCTCACCGACGGCAACGGCGTGAGCGTGAACTTCAAGAACACCGTGATCATCATGACCAGCAACTGCGGCACGCGCCAGATTCGCGAGTTCGGCCGCGGGATAGGCTTCGCCGAGACCGCCGATGCCAGCCGCAGCAACGAGCTGAGCCGCGAAATCGTGAAGAAGGCGCTGAAGAAACAGTTTGCACCCGAGTTCCTGAACCGCGTGGACAACATCATCTACTTCGACCAGCTCGACAACGAGGCAATCCGCCGCATCGTCGACATCGAACTGCGCCCGCTCGAGAAGCGCATCGCCGAGATGGGCCTGACGCTCGACGTCACCCCCGAGGCACGCCAACTGCTCGGCGAGCGGGGCTACGACGTACAGTACGGCGCCCGCCCACTGAAACGAGCCATTCAGAACCTCGTCGAGGACCCGCTCTGCGAACTGCTCATGGGCGACGTCGAGGCCGGGACCACCTTCCGAGCCGACGTGGCCGATAACGGAAACGAAAAGACAATAGAAATAAAAATACAATGAAACAAGGTAACATCGGGGTTACGACCGAGAATATCTTCCCCGTCATCAAAAAGTTTCTCTACAGCGACCGTGAAATATTCCTCCGCGAGATAGTTAGCAACGCCGTCGATGCCACCCAGAAGCTGAAGACCCTCTCGGGCCGGGGCGACTTCCAGGGCGAGATGGGCGAACTGAAGGTGACCGTCAGCTTCGACAAGGAGCAGAAGACCATCACCGTCTCGGACCGCGGAATCAGCATGACGGCCGACGAAATAGAAAAGTACATCAACCAGATAGCCTTCTCGGGCGCCAACGACTTCCTGGACAAGTACAAGGACGAC
>CAMJRQ010000208.1 GCA_946408305.1 uncultured Prevotellaceae bacterium | reverse complement strand
GCAGTAGCGCGGCCCGATGCTCTGAATCTGTCCGTTGTAGAGCGGCGAGTCGGGCAGGCTCTCGCGGAGCCGTTGGTGTACGGCGGGGTTCGTGTACGTCATCCAGCAGGGCAGCTGCGGCAGGCGTCGCGGCTCGCCCATGTAGGAGAAGTGGTGGAAGTCGGTCTCGCCCGGCTGTTCCTCCATGAGGTCGAAGTGCACGGAGCGACCGTCGATGCGCACGGGTGTTCCCGTCTTCATGCGTCCGGCCCTGATGCCGTGTCGCGTGATGCTCTCCGTCAGCTCCAGGCTGGCCGGCTCGGCACATCGTCCGCCCGGCAGTTTCGTGCGTCCGATGTGCATCAGTCCGTTCAAGAAGGTGCCTGCCGTCAGGACCACGCAGCGAGCGCGGAGCATGACGTCCATATAGGTCTTGACGCCCACGACGCGGCCGTCCTCCACGAGCAGTTCCCTCACCTGGTCCTGCCAGAGGCTCAGGTGGGGCGTGTTCTCCAGCACCTCGCGCCAAGCCCAGATGAACTTGCCGCGGTCGCACTGAGCGCGGGGGCTCCACATGGCGGGCCCTTTCGAGCGGTTCAGCATACGAAACTGGATGGCCGTCTGGTCCGTGACGAGTCCCATCTGGCCGCCAAGTGCGTCTATTTCCCTGACAATCTGCCCCTTGGCTATTCCGCCCACGGCCGGGTTGCAGCTCATCTGCGCCACCTTGTTCATGTCCATCGTGACCAGACAAGTCTCGGCACCGAGCCGTGCGCTGGCCGTTGCGGCCTCGCATCCGGCATGCCCGGCGCCCACCACCACTACGTCGAATTTCATCTCCATCGTGTCTTCGGGGAATTTGGTTTCGTGCTACAAAAATACTCATTTTCTGCCAAAAAGGAGTGTTTGTGCCGATAATTTCGTACCTTTGTGGTACACTTAACTTTAAAAACTTATGAAAAAGATCCTCCTCCTGGGGCTGCTTGCTTCGGCCCTGACACTCCATGCCCAGCACGACCAGAGCCTGCAACAGCTGAGCGAGACCTACAACTGGACCGCCTGGGGCAACAGCCGCTTGCCCCGCGAGTGCCCGCTGACGCTCTCGCGCCGCTATGGCGGCATCTCCTTCACCGGGCGCTATGCCACCTACACGAATGCCGACACCTGGTATTTCATCAGCGCCACCGACGGGACGCTCTACAGCTGCTGGACCGATGGCGCGGTCAACGGCCAGGGCACCGGCTCGCCCAACCCCTGGAGCGCCCGCATCACCGGCTCCGACCCGCTCCGCCTGGGTGTCTCGACCGTTGGGAAGCGCATCTCCCACCACGGCAACGAGCTCCTGCCGCCGAACTTCGGACGCTATCCCTCGGCCCAGCTCATGTATAACGACATCTGGTACTATGGCACCTATCTGCTCGAACAGGACGACCGCTCGCTCTTCGTTCCCAACGCCGACTGGCCCGTGCTGCAGCCCTTCGTGGGTTTCCGCCTCTCGAGCGACTTCGGCGAGACGTGGTACGACGAGACCTCGCCCCTGGAGCCGCTCCTGGAGAACGCCCACGATAAGTGGGTGCGCGCCCACGGCGTGGACTTCAATCCCCACGAGGTGATGATCGGCGCCCCCCATTTCGTCGACTTCGGCAAGAACCTCCAGTATGCCCCCACCGACGGGCCCACGGGCCGCAAGTGGGCCTACATGGTGGCCCACGGAGCCGATGCCGGTTCCACGCTGGCCCACAACAGCTGGATTTCGGGCGACAACATCTATCTCGTGCGCATCCTCATGCCCGAGGGCACCGACCTGGAGGCCAACGAGCGCTATGTGAACAATCCCGCCAACTGGCAGTACCTCAGCCGCGACGGCTCCTACCGCCCTTGGAACCGCGACAACCTGCAGGAGGTCTATGACAACATACGCCCCATCGTCGACGCCACGGGCTATCTGGGCAACGTGGGCCTCACCTACAACGCGCCGCTGGGCAAGTTCTTCATGACGCTCAGCCGCGTGGACCCCACCGACCGCAACTCCTTCGACGCCCTCATCCTGGAGTCCGACGCCATCGACGGCCGCTACCGCGTCGTGCAATACCTCAAGGGCTTTGCCGCCGTCTCCTATTTCCTGAACATCCCCTCGCGCTTCATCTCGTCCGACGGGCGCACGATGTGGCTCAGCTACTCCTCGAACTATCACTACAAGAACAACCCGCAGCCCACCATCGGCGGCTCGCAGTATTCGCTCTGCCTCACCGAGTTTGCCCTGGACGGGCGCGGCGAGGCCCGGGCCCACAAGTACGAGGCCGAGAGCATGCAGCGGCTGGGACATGCCGAGCTGCGCGTCGATACGGCCCTGTCGAACGGAGCCGGCGTCAGCGCTCTGTCGCGGCTGGGCGATGGAGTGGAGTTCTGGTCGCGCAGCAGCGGCACGCGCCTCGTGGCCTCCACGCTCGGCCAGTCGACGGCTACGAAGCAGATATCGGTCTACGTGAACGACCGCTTCGCCGCCAAGCTCACGGCCCAGCCCGCGCCCGGCGAGTGGAAGCTGCAGCAGGCCAAGGTCCGGATTCGCCCCGGCGACCGCGTGGCGCTGCGCATCGATGTCGACGACATCGCCGCCAACGCCCTGGGCGACCCGCTCCCCGGCGGCGCCCACCACTTCTTTGGCGACATCGACTTTCTGCAGGTGGAGTGAGCCGCCGAGCCGAAAACACTGACGATATCCTTACATTTCGGCTTCTCCAGATTGACGGAAAATTCGACGCGAACCGAAACGGCAAAGAGTTCCGGCCAATGCAACGTGTTCTTCTGGCCAACGCAACACGTTGCATTGGCCACAGGAACCCGTTCTTTCGCAGAAATCCGCGCTTTCATCCGGAAAAACAGAAATTTGGGAGTACTGAAAATCAAGCACTTCTGAATTTCGAATTTCGAATTTTGAATTGCGGCGCACCGTGGCGCACCGTTTCTCATCGTTCTCCATCGCGTTTTTCGGGGGGCAAGTCGACGGGAATTCTTGCGAGGAGGTAAGAAATGTTTATGTTTCGGAGGGCGGCAGTTGAGCCATTCGAGAAAGCGGACCGAGCAGAGCGCGCCCTCCCGCCATC
>CAMJRQ010000207.1 GCA_946408305.1 uncultured Prevotellaceae bacterium | reverse complement strand
CGAGGCCCAGTTCATGACGGACAATCCCGACTTGGCCGGTGAGACGCTCGACCCCGTAAAGGTCAACCTCAACCGCCACACCATCACCTGGACGCTTGGCTTCAAGTTCTGACGAGTCGGCTCGGCTGCTACAGCAAAAGGGGGAGCAGAAACTCTTCTAAGAGATTCTGCGCCCCCTTGCTTTTTTCGAGTGTTGCAAAACCCTTAGCCCTTTCGACCAAAACCCTTAAGGCATTTGAGCAAAACCCTTAGGGTTTGGGGCTATACCCTTAACCCTTTTTGGGACGAAACCCTTCGCTTGAAGTTTTCCCACCTACCGCCTTGAAAAAATCAAAACAGGTTTTGCTTTTTTGCTTGCTTATCCGTAACTTTGCAGAGGTAAGCAAAAGAACGACCCGATATGAACAAGGTAATGCTGATTGGAAACGTGGGCGTGGAGCCCGAGATTCGCTACGTGGATGCCGGTGTCTGCGTGGCCAGCTTGCGGTTGGCCACGACCGAGCGTGGATATAGGTTGCAGAACGGAACCGAAGTGCCCGAACGCACCGAGTGGCACAACGTAATCCTCTGGCGGCAACTGGCCGAGACTGTGGAGAAGTTTGTGCACAAGGGTGACAAACTCTACATCGAAGGCAAGATACATACCCGCAGCTACGACGATCGCAGCGGCGTGAAGCGTTATGTGACCGAAATCTGGGCCGATGCCATGGAGATGCTCACACCGAAGTCGGCCACGCAACCTGCCGCTCCCGCCGCAACACCCACTAAGCCCGAGGGGGCTCCCTTCTGATGCTTGCCCAACTCCTTTCCCAGATTACGTGCCAACCACCCACGCTCGGCGCCTGGGTGGCCCTGGCCTTGGCCGTTGTGCTGCTTTACTGCTCGGGGTTTGTCTCGGGCAGCGAGATAGCGTTTTTCAGCCTCAGTCCGTCCGACCTGAATGAGATTGAGGAGAGCCGCCGTCCCTGCGACCAGAAGATTCTCGCCCTGCGGCGCGACAGCGAGCGGCTCCTGGCCACCATCCTCATCTGCAACAACTTGGTGAACATTGCCATCATCATGCTGCTCAATTACTTCACCCTCCAGACCGTCTCGTTCGGCGGAGCCGTGTGGGTGGAGTTCCTCTGCATGACGGTGCTGCTCACCTTTCTGCTGCTGCTCTTCGGCGAAGTGGTCCCCAAGATTTACGGCACACAGCGCACCCTCCCGTTCTGTCGTTTTGCCGCTCCCGCCCTGGTGGTGCTTGAGCGGCTGTGTCGACCCCTCAGCTGGTTCCTGATTCGCAGTAAGGTGGTCACCGAACGGTTCGTGGGCAGCGAACCCGAGAGCCTCACCGTGGACGATCTGGAGAAAGCCATGGAGCTGACCGACCAGAAAGACATTGCCGGCGAGAGCCAGATGTTGCAGGGCATCATCCGCTTCGGAGGCGAGATGGCTCGCGAGGTGATGACCAGCCGCATGGACATCGTCGACCTCGACATTAAGACGCCCTTCCCCGAGGTTCTCAAGTGCATCGTCGAGAACAACTACAGCCGCATCCCCGTCTATCAGGGCTCGCAAGACAACATCAAGGGTGTGCTCTACATCAAAGACCTCTTGCCCCATCTCTCCAAGCCCGCCAACTTCCGCTGGCAGAGCCTCATCCGTCCGCCCTATTTCGTGCCGGAGACAAAGATGATCGACGACCTCCTGCGCGACTTCCAGCGCGACAAGGTGCACATTGCCATCGTGGTCGATGAGTTCGGCGGCACCAGCGGCATTGTCACCATGGAAGACATCATCGAGGAAATCGTCGGCGAAATCAGCGACGAGTATGACGAAGATGAACGCTCCTTCACCCGCCTCAACCAGAACACCTTCGTCTTCGAGGCCAAGACGCTCTTGGCCGATTTCACCCGCCTGATGAAGATTGACGACGACTATTTCGACGACGTGCAGGGTGAGGCCGATACGCTGGCCGGACTCCTGCTCGAGATAAAGGGCGACTTCCCCGAGCTCCACGAGAAGATGAGCTATCGCCAGTTCACCTTCGAGGTGATGGAGATGGACGAGCGCCGCATCGTCAGCGTCAAGGTGGTGTCGAAGGCGTAAATAGAATCCTTATCCCCCTCTCTCTCAGGAAGCGAGTGCTTCCATCAATTTCTCAACCGCCGTCTCGGGTGAGAGGGGATTCTCGCCGAGCAGCTGCACGAAGCGGCTCCCGATGATGGCTCCCGAGGCATTGTCCAGAGCGGCTTGGAGCGTCTGGCGGTTGCTGATTCCGAATCCTATCATGCGCGGATGGCGGAGTCCCATGTGGTTCACGCGGTTGAAGTAGGCCTGCTTGGCTTCGTCGAACTCGCGCTGCGCCCCGGTTACGGCCGCGCTGGAGACCATGTAGATGAATCCGTCGGTGTGGCTGTCGATGAACCGGATGCGCTCCTCGCTTGTCTCTGGCGTGATGAGCATGATGACGCGCACCTCGTGGCGGTCGGCCACAGGGCGCACCTCGTCGAGATAGTCGTCGAAGGGCAGGTCGGGGATGATGACCCCGTCTATCCCCACCTGCTGGCAACGCTCGAAGAAGTCCTCGAGGCCGTAGCGCAGGATGGGATTGAGATAGCCCATGAGGATGAGGGGCATGCTGATGCCCTGGGCGCGTGCTTCTTCGAGTTGCCGGAAGAGCAGGCGCAGCGTCATGCCGTTGCGCAGCGCGCGGGTGGCAGCGTCCTGAATGACGGGACCGTCGGCCATGGGGTCGCTGAAGGGGATGCCCACTTCGACGAAGTCGATGCCGCGCTCTTGCACGGCGCGCAGGATGGGTAGTGTGCTTTCCAGTGTGGGATGTCCGGCGCAGAAGTAGAGCGAGAGAAGCCCTTGTTGCTTCTGGGCGAAGAGTTGGTTGATGCGGTTCATAGGTTGTGGATTTCTTGGATGAAGTTTTTGACGGCCCGGACATCTTTCACGGCGGGCGACGTTTCGAAGCGCGAGTTGATGTCGATACCGATGCAGCGGGGATGAGCGAACGCCTTGATGCGGGCCGCGTCGTCGGGACCGATGCCGCCAGAGAGGAGGAAGGGGAGTGGGCCAGAATAGGCGTCGAGCAGC
>CAMJRQ010000206.1 GCA_946408305.1 uncultured Prevotellaceae bacterium | reverse complement strand
GAAGATGCCTGCCCTCGAGGGCATCATCTCGCTCACCGACCACCACCTCGAGGTGAGCCGCAACGAGCAGCTCACCTTTGCCCGGAAGAATCTCAACAAGCTCTTTGGGGCTCACCTTTGCCCGGAAGAATCTCAACAAGCTCTTTGGCGAGAAGTACCCCCTCAACTTCCGTGCCGAGCACGTTTCATATTATAAAGACCAGCCCGAGGAATTGGCCCTTATCAACTACACCAGCGGCACGACAAGCAACAGCAAGGGAGTGATGATTCCCTACCGCGCCCTGTGGTCCAATGCCGACTTTGCAGAGCACGTCCTGGGTGACTATTTGAAGCCCGGAATGAAGGTGCTCTCCATGTTGCCCATGGCCCACACCTACGGCATGGCCTTCGAGTTCCTCTTCGAGTTCATCAAGGGAATCCACGTGAACTTCCTCACGAAGGTGGCCTCGCCCACCATTCTTATCAAGGCTTTGGCAGACGTCAAGCCCTCGCTCATCGTCGTGGTGCCGCTCATCATCGAAAAGATTGTGCGCAAATCCGTGATGCCAAAGATTCAGGACCCCAAGATTCGCGTCATGATGCGCCTGCCGGTCGTCGGTCAGCGCATCAAGCAGAAAATCTGCGATGCCCTCACAAATGCCCTCGGAGGCAATTTCTACGAGCTCATCATCGGAGGTGCAGCCCTCAATCAGGAGGTCGAGTCGCTCCTCCACGAGATTGGCTTCCGCTACACCGTGGGCTACGGCACCACCGAGTGCGCCCCCATCATCAGCTACGACGACTGGCGCGACGTCAAGGTGGGCTCCTGCGGCAAGAGTGCCCGCAACATGGAGATACGAATCGACAGTGTCGCCCCGCAGACCGTTCCCGGGGAGATTCTGACGCGCGGGCTCAATGTCATGCTTGGCTATTACAAGAACGAGGAGGCCACGCGGCAGACGCTCACCGCCGACGGATGGTACCACACCGGCGACCTGGGTGTCATCGATGCCGACGGCAACCTCTTCATCAAGGGCCGCTGCAAGAACATGCTCCTGGGTGCCAACGGCCAGAATATCTATCCCGAGGAGATCGAGGACAAGCTGAGCGGCATGGCGCTCGTCAGCGAGTGCGTCGTCATCCAGAGCGGCGAGAAGCTCTACGGACTCGTCTATCCCGACCCCGAGCAGGTGCGCCAGCTGCGGCTCCAGCCCGACGACGTCTCTGCCATCATGGAGCAGAACCGCAAAGACCTCAATCCCAACCTCCCCTCCTACGCCCAGCTTTCGGGAATTCGCATCATGGACCAAGAGTTCGAGAAGACGCCCAAGAAGAGCATCAAGCGCTATCTCTACACGAACACCCCCGTTTGAGCCTCCGCGCTCCCCTGTCCGCGTAATTCGCGAACGAAGGGAGAAGACGGCGTGCCATCTCACACCGAGATGGCATTCCGTCTTTTCTATTCAGCAGGAGCTTTCTGCCCCGGGCAATCGGAATCTGACAAATTTGGGGGTAAATAATTGGTGAAAATTTAAATATTTCTTACCATTTCCGTTCTGAGCCCGAAAAACTGCCCGCCTAAAAACGCAGTGAGGAACGATTAGATTCAATGCGCCGCAGTTTGAATCGCAAGAATCCGAGAAAACCGAAAATCATAACCGCTTAACGATCAACGCCTCCGAAAATCGATTTTTCGTGACGAACCAATCATTTTGCCGAAAAGAACGTGCTCTTCGGGTCATAACAACACGTTGTTTCGGGCAAAACACCACGATGTTTTGCCCGAAACCCTTAACCGTTTCAGCTTGGTCGTAACTTTCCGAAAAAGTAGAAGGTGAGAATTGTAAATAAATAGTCAAGCGAGGGGGCCTCCGTCGGGGTTCATTCCGAGGTAGGTGCACTGGAAGTCTTTCTTCTTCACGCTGGGGAACTGCGAGCGCGGGTCGACATCGGGACGCGAGCGCAGATGGTCGATGATGCGGTTGTAGCAGTCCTGCACCGAGGTGGCCTTGAGCCGCACGGTGAAGGGCGTGTCGGCATACTGGAACTTGCCCGTCTCGGGCATCGTGACGACGCGCTTGAAGTTGATTGTAGCCTGGTACCAGCCCACCTGCTCGGCCATGATGGCCTCGAGCCGGTCGCGCCGCTCGGAGAGGGCCGCCTGCTGCGTCTCGCGCTTGCGCTCGCCCTCTTGCTTGAACTCCTCGAGCTGGTCGAAGGGGGTCTTGATGACGATGAAATACGACTTGCCGCGCACCTTGTATCGCTTGGGATACATCACGGGGCTCTCGGCAAACTGCCGCAGGTCGTCGTAGAGGTATTCGTCCACCTTGATTTCGGGGATGCTGGCCAGATAGTCCATGGCTTCGTCCACAGACTTCACGATTGTCTCACTCTGAAAATATCGGATGTAGAGGTTCATTGAAAAAAAATGATAAATAATAAAATGTCTAAAAAACGAAACTGATTAGCGGCTGCAAAGTTACGAAGAAATATTCATTCCTCCGACGCTTGGGGGCCAAAATCTGCCTCGGCGAGATAGAAATCGGCGGTCAGCCGCCGGTATTCGGGGCTTCGGCCTCCCGTGGCGTCGTGCAGCACGAGCGTCTCGCAGGGCACAACAAGCTCTGCTGCCGCCGCCGAGAACGTCATCAGGCGCCGTCGCGATGGCTTCGCCTCGGTGGTACACACCCGGCACTGCCTCGACGGCCGCAGCCCCCGCAGCAGGCAGAGCGAGGCGAATTCGTCGGCCGAACGTTCGGGAACAATCACCGAGAACCGTCCCCCGGGGGCCAGCAGGCGCGCGGCGCAGTCCACGAGCTCGCCGAACGGCAGCATGGCGGCGGCGCGGGCCGTGGCGCGGGCGGCATCGGGCGGGAGGGTCTGCTCCGTGTGGAAGGGCGGGTTCGAGAGGATGTGGTCGAATGGCTGCGGCGGGCAGAACTGCCGGATGTCCCTACAGACTATCTGCAGGCGTGGGGCAAAGGGGCTCGCCGCCGCGTTCTCAGCAGCCTGGCGGGCCGAGGCGGCGTCGACCTCCACGCCCCACACGCGGGCCTCGGGCTGCCGCTGTGCCGCCATCAGGGCAATGAGCCCCGAGCCGCAGCCG
>CAMJRQ010000205.1 GCA_946408305.1 uncultured Prevotellaceae bacterium | reverse complement strand
AAGTCTTCGTGGCCGGCCGTCTCGGGGAGTGTCTCGAGCTGGAGCCACGACTCGAGCTGGCGCAGGATGTAGGGGGCTGCATCGGAATGCGGGCGGACGAGCAGGTTCTGCAGATAGAGGAGGAGCGCTTGGGCCAGGTGGCCGGCACCCTCGGCCTGCATGCCGAGGAGGAAGGGCGGCCCGTCGGCCAGGGGGTCGAGGTGGAAGGCGGCGGCGTAGCAGGCATAGGCCTCGGAGTAGCGCCCGAGGTCCATGAGGGCGTGGCCCTGGTTGTAGATAAGGGCAAAGCTCTGGGGGAAGAGGGCGAGCCCCTCCCGGGCAATGTCGAGGGCGGCCTGGGGATTGTTGGTGTTCAGATAGATGCCTATCCAGCGCGTGTATAGTTCCACGGGGCGCGGGCCGGGACAGGCCTTGAGCCGAATGCAGGCCTCGAGGGCCTCCTCGTAGCGACTGAGGGAGGAGCAGATGCGGATGCGCAGGAGCCAGGCGTCGGCCGAGAGCGAGTCGAGCCGCAGGGCGTAGTCGGTGAATTCGAGGGCCAGCTGGGGCTGGTCGGCCTGCAGGCTGCGGCGGGCGTTCTCGAGACAGCTGGCAAGGGAGGGCCCTTCGGACTGGGCGTGCAGGGGGAGGACGAGCAGGGGGAGGAGAAGGACGGAGAGGATGTGTTTCACCGTTCACTCGGCCGGTTTCACCCAGCGATAGAGGTTACAGCCGACAAAGTTGCCCAGCACCTCGGCTGCATAGAGCCCGAGGACAGGCCAGCGGAGCACCTCGGCCCAGGGGGCGGTGAGGAAATAGAAGGCGTCGGCAATGGAGTGGGCGAAGCCGCAGAGGATGAAGACGGGCACGCCCAGCAGGAGGGGCAGCATCTTGCCCTGGCGGCCAAACTGGACAGCGGTGGTCATGATGAACCCGCAGCCGATGGCGAGCAGAAAACAGGCCAGCGGCCCCTTGGCCATGCGCGAGGCGAGGACGGCACCGGCTTGGTCGACGAGGTCGGGGTGGGCATAGCGGAGGGCGAGCGACGTGAGCAGGCAGCCGACGATGTTGCCCAGCAGGACGATGAGGAGCATGGCCCAATCGCCGTGGCGGCGAATGAAGCCGGCAGTGCCGGTGTAGAGCTTCAGACCGTAATAGACCACCGTGGTGAGCCCGAAGGCGAAGAGCACGGCTCCGGCCACACCGCCCACGCGCAGATAGACGGTGCAGCCAATCGAGATGCACAGGCCGGCCAGGATGGCCAGCGGGAAATGGGTGCGAAAGGTTTCTTTCATCAGTTAAACTCTTAACTCATTCAGCACTGCGGTACTCCGTGGGTGTGCAGCCGGTGCGGTCCTTGAAATAGCGGCTGAAGGAGGCCTGGTCGGGGAAACCGAGCTCGTGGGCCACCTGCTGCACCGAGAGCTGCTGTTGGTGCTTGAGCATCGATTTGGCCTGGATAATCACGTAATGACTTATCCACTGGGCGGCGTTGGTCCCGGTGTGCTGTTTGATGATGGCCGAGAAATACTTGGGCGAGAGGGAGAAGAGCTCGGCATAGAAGCGCACCTCGCGGCTCTCGCGGTAGTGGGTGGTCAGGGCGTCGTAGAACTGGCTGAAGAGGGCGGCTTGGGGCGAGTATTGCTGCACCTTGGCTCCGTTCTGCGCACGATACTCCTCAAGCAGGAGGAAGAGCACCTCAAGCAGGTCGCCCACCATGGTCTTGTAGAAATGGCTGGTGGAGTGGCAGACATCCTTAAGCAGATAGAAGGTGCGCTCGATGACGGCGAACTGGGCATCGGTCAGATGGAAGTCGTTCTCATAGATGTAATGGAAATTGGTCCGGAAGATGTCGGGATAGCGATGCTTCATCTCTTCCTGGAAATCGGCCGAGAGGGCTATGAGCATGCACCGATAGTCCGACGAGGCCTGACGCCCGCAGAAGATGTGGTTTGGGGAAACCACGGTGATGTCGTGCAGCTCGAAGAACTTCTCGACGGAATCGGTCTCCACTTTGGTCCAGCCACTCTGGTTGAGCACTATCACCAGGTTCGAGGTGATGAAAGGGGTGTCGTAGAGCGGCATGTCGGTGACATTGTCAAAAACCATCACACCGCGTTCCTCTATCTCGGCTGCATGAGCGATGAGAGGATGGATATTTTTCTCTTTTTCCATAACGTTTTGCTTGATTTGCTTTGCAAAGATACTCTTTTTTTTGCAAAAAACGCCGATTCGCGGAAAATTGTTAAAGATTTCTGCGCTTTTGCGTTTTCTGCTTAGCAAAAAAACCGATACTTTTGCACTAACTAAAGCACTAAAAACCAAATTGACTCGATGAAAAGAAAGATTTTCCTCCTCGGACTGCTCACGGTTTTCCTCTCTGTCCCCACGATGAGGGCCGACGAATGGGCTTATCCCTACCTGACGTTCGAGACGCTGGGGGGCGAGGCACGGTCGGTGGCCGTGGAATCGCTCTCACTGGTGATGTCGGGCGGGCAACTCGTCCTGACGAACGCAAGCGGCACGCAGACCTTCGCGCTGTCCGAACTGAGCAAGATGTACTTCTCGACCTCGGCGGCCTCGGGCATCGACGCGCTGCCCACAGACCTGGGACGAGTGGAAATATTCACCCCCTCGGGGCTTGCCATGGGCAGCTTCGAAACGCTCGGCCAGGCCCGGGCAGCTCTTGCCGGCGGCATCTATCTGGTGCGCGCCCAACAACGAACCTTTAAAATAATAGTAAGATGAAACGGACCCTCCTCTTCCTGACCGTCCTGGCACTGACGATGGCTGCCGGGGCGCAGACGCTGAACGTCAGCCTGGGCCAGGTGACATACCGCTTCCCTGCCAATCAGACGGGCGAGATGACCTATACCGACGGCACCACGCTCACCATCATGGGCAAGGCCTTCACCATCAGCGACATCACGGACATCACCATCGACAACTCCGACGTGACGGACAACACCGTGACCGTCAGCTATAACGGCAGCATGGCACTGGTGAGCGTGGCCGGCAACGTGGCCCAATACGTGACGCCCTCGGTGAGCGGAGCCCATGTGGCCCTGACGCAGAGCGACCTGGTGGACGACACTGTGGGCGAGATTACCTACACGCTCTCGGGCTCT
>CAMJRQ010000204.1 GCA_946408305.1 uncultured Prevotellaceae bacterium | reverse complement strand
GGATTTTCTGCGAAAGAACGGGGTTCTCGGGCAAACGCAACGTGTTGCGATGGTCGTCGCAACACGTTGCGTTGCCCCGAACATCGAGTCATTTCAGTCCGGGCTGAATTTTTCGCCGAAATAGAAAGCCGAAAATGTCAGGAAATAGTCACTTTTCCGTGCTGATTACCCGCTCGGCGGCTTCGGGGCCCTGCGCCTTGAGCGTGGCGGTGTAGAGGCGCGAGAGGGAGTCCACGCGGGCCTCGTCCTGGGCCGTGGCCTGGGCATAGCTGAAGCCCGAGACCTCGTTCCAGTGGCCGCGGGTGAAGTCGGGCACGCGCACCGGGGCGCAGCCGTTGTCCATCGAGAGCGCGCCCAGCTCGGCCAGGCAGCACCACTCGGCCGTGTCGTAGACGTCGATGTCGAGCGGCAGTCCGTGTTGCAGGCAGTAGACCAGCCGCAGCTCCATGATGAAGTCCATGCCACCGTGGCCGCCCACCTCGCGGGCTATCTTCTCGTACTTGGTGGTTATGGGCGACTCGAATTCCTTGGCAAGCGCCTCGTATTGGTCCTTGGGCGCAAACTGATGCGGTGTCAGGTTGTCGTAGAGAATGTTCTTCACGCCCGCCTGGCGCATCTGTGCGGCGCTGACGGCATAGCCCGGCGAGGGATATTTGTTGGCATAGCCGCGGGTGCCGGTCAGCTGGTAGCGGCGGTTGTAGGGCTGCGGCGTCAGCACGTCATGCTGAATCTCGAGCACTTTGCCCTGCTCGGTGCGGATGAGGGTGGTGGTGTGGTCGCCGTTGCGGAAGGGCTGGTCGAGGTTCGGAATGCTGTCGGGGTATTGCTTGAGCGCGATAGGGCCGTTGACGGCCTTCGTGTCCATGGCCACGAGCGTCTGGAAGCGGTCGCCGCGGTGGATGTTGAGCAGCTGCGCCACGGGTCCCAGTCCGTGGGTGGGATAGATGTCGCCGCGGTGCTCCTTGTTGTGGCGCAGGCGCCAGTTGTGCCAATAGGCGGTCCAGTTGCCCAGGCTGTGGAGATAGGCCCCTTCGACGCGCAGTATTTCGCCGAAGAGTCCGTGCTGGGCCATGTTGAGGGTGGTCATCTCGAAGAAGTCGTAGCAGCAGTTCTCCAGTATCATGCAGTGGAGGCGCTTCTGCTCGGCCAGGTTGATGAGGTCCCAGCAGTCCTGGAGCGACAGTGCGGCCGGCACCTCGATGACGGCGTGCTTGCCGTGCTCGAGGGCATACTTGGCGATGGGCACGTGGTGCTCCCAGTCGGTGGCTATGTAGATGAGGTTGATGTCGTCGCGCTCGCACATCGCCTTGTATCCCTCGGGGCCGCTGTAGAAGGCCGCGCGGGGCAGTCCGGCCTCGGCGAGGTATTGCTGGCAGCGCTCCTCCTTGCTCGCCTCGTGGTCGCAGAGGGCTGCGATGCGCACTCCGTTCAGATGCGTCCAGCGCTTCACGGCTGCCGAGCCGCGTGAGCCCAGCCCGGCAAAGCCCACTCGCACTATGGGCAGCGGCTCGGCCCTCAGCTGCAGGGCCGGCTCCTGTCCGGCGGGGCGCTTGGGGGTGTCTACCACGATGGTGCCCTGCTCCCAGTGCCAGGGCGTTCCGTATTCGGTCACTCGTTTCTGTGTGTGGCAGCCGCACAGCACGAACAGCAGTGCGCAGGCCAGGAATGTAGTGTGTCTCATATCGTTTTCTTAATTCTTAACTCTTAATTCTTAACTCCATTCTGCCGCGATGCGCCGCGTGAGGCTCACGAAGTCGTCCACGCTGAGCTGCTCGGGGCGCAGGTTGAAAAGGGGGTCGCTGAGCAGTGCGGTGTGGTCGGCCGGGGCGAGCTCGGTGTCGAGGGCCGCGAGCAGGGGGCGTATGTTGTTGCGCAGCGTCTTGCGGCGCTGGTTGAAGGTGGTCTTCACCAGACGGCGGAAGAGGCGCTCGTCGCAGTCGAGGCGGAGCGTCGTGTTGCGGCGGAGGCGTATGACGGCGCTCTTGACGCGTGGCGGCGGATTGAAGACGTGCTCGTGGACCGTGAAGAGGTATTCCACGCTGTACCACGCCTGCACCAGCACGCTCAGTATGCCGTAGGCCTTCGAGCCCGGGCGGGCCGCCATGCGCTCGGCCACCTCCTTCTGAATCATGCCCGTGCAGAGGGGGATGAGGTCGCGGTGGTCGAGCATGCGGAAGAAGATTTGCGAGCTGATGTTGTAGGGATAGTTGCCCGTCAGGACGAAAGGCTGCCCGCCGAAGACGTCGGTGAGCGGCATGCGCAGGAAGTCGTCCTCGACGATGTCGGAGGGGGCCAGGGTGGGGAAGTGCTCGTGGAGATAGGCCACCGAGTCGCGGTCGAGCTCCACCACGCGCAGCCGGCGCCCCTTCTGCATGAGAAACTGGGTGAGCACGCCCATTCCGGGCCCCACCTCGAGTATGGGCAGGTCGGGGCACGCATCGACCGTGTCGGCAATGTCGCGCGCGATGTTAAGGTCGGTTAAAAAATGCTGCCCGAGGAACTTTTTTGGTCTTACCGGTGGCATGTTTTCTGAATAATTCGTACTTTTGTCCTGCAAAGGTACGAAAAGGAGAGGAGAAAAAGCAAAGTTTCGCTTTGATTTTCTACCGAACACGGGAGATGTTAAAACAATTGAAGTGTCGGAAGTTGTGAGAGAGCTGGCAAGAACGGCCTGTAAGGCCAACAACCTTATAGCCCAGGGTAGCACCCTGGGTAAGGGTGCCACCAAGAGTTGCCGCCCTGTAAGGGCAAAAGAACGCTTGAGGAGCCACGCTTTTGTCCTTACAGGACGTCTGTCGTCTCTCGTTCTCACCCAGGGCGATGCCCTGGGCTATTGGCTTAATGCCCCTTCGGGGCGCTTGCCATAAGGCCAGTTTCATACTTTCGATGCTTAAATTAAAATAACCCTGAAGGATTTCTGAACGCAACACGATGAGACGAGCGCTGAACATACTGCTCAAGGCGGTGCTGCCGCTGCTGGTGGCCGGAGTGATTCTGTGGTGGATGTACCGCGGTTTCGACTGGGACGACCTGCGGCAGACGCTGCGCAGCGACGTGCGCTGGGGCTGGATGCTGGCCAGTATGCCCTTCGGCGTGATGGCCCAGGTGCT
>CAMJRQ010000203.1 GCA_946408305.1 uncultured Prevotellaceae bacterium | reverse complement strand
CTGAGCCCCTGCCCGCTGCGGGTGAGGAAATAGTTGCTCATGTGGGGTTCCTCGCCGAAGAGGAGCACGTCGAGGTCTATCTGATACTGGCGGGCAATCTTCTGGAGGTTGGCCACCGAGAGCTCGCTCTCGCCGCGCTCCATCTGTTCGTACTGCTCTACGCTGATGCCGCAGAGACGGGCTATCTCGGCCGCCTCGATGTCGAGGACGTCGCGCAGGCCACGGAGCCGCTGGCCAATCTGTGTGATGTCGTTCATTTCCTTATGCTCTTAATAGTTTGTTTAAGATTCCCTGACCTGTCCGTCGCCGTCGATGAGCCATTTGTAGGTGGTCATCTCCTCGAGCGCCATAGGGCCGCGTGGCCCGAGTTTCTGGGTGGAGATGCCAATCTCGGCACCGAGGCCGAACTGTGCGCCGTCGGTGAAGCTGGTGGGCGCATTGACGTAGACGCAGGCGGCATCGACCATCTGCTGGAAGCGGCGGGCGGCCGCGGGATTCTCCGTGATGATGCATTCGCTGTGGCCCGAGCCGTAGCGGGCAATGTGGGCCAAGGCCTCGTCGAGGCTATCCACCACCCGGAGCGAGAGTTTGTAGTCCATCCATTCCGTGCCCATCGCTTGTTCGTCGCGCACGATTTCCACCTTCCCCTCCAGCGGCTCGAGCAAGGCGGGAATGTCGGCTACGCGGTCGCTGTGTACAAGCAGACAGTCGAGCGCATTGCAGACACTCACCCGTCGCATCTTGGCATTCTGGATGATGCGCTGCCCCTTGGCGAGGTCTCCGTCCTTGTCGAAGTAGGCATGAACCACGCCTGCACCGGTTTCGATGACAGGAACGCGAGCGGTGTTGCGCACGAAGTCGATGAGGTTGCGGCCGCCTCGGGGAATGCAGAGGTCGACATAGCCCACCGCGCCGAGCAGTTCCTCCGTGGCCTCGTGGGTGGAAGGCATCAGCGCCAGGGCATCCGGGTTGACTCCCTCAGTCCGGAGCACGTCGTGGATGAGCGAGACGATGGCTTCGTTGCTGGCCTCGGCACTATGACTGCCCTTCAGGATACAGGCATTTCCGCTCTTGAGGCAAATGGAAAAGACGTCGAAACATACATTGGGACGTGCCTCGAAGATGATGCCTATGACACCGAAGGGAACGCTCACGCGCCGCAGCCAGAGTCCGTTGGGAAGCGTACGTTCCTTGCTGACAATGCCTAAAGGCGACGGCAGGCGTGCCACATTGCGGAGATCGGCCGCAATGCCGGCAATACGCTGCGGTGTGAGCAGCAGACGGTCGTAGAGCGGATTCGCGCGGTCGAGCTTCTGCAAGTCCATGGCATTGGCAGCCAAGAGCTGCTCCGTGGCCTCCTCTGCACGCTCGGCAAGTCGGCACAATATGGCATTGCGCTGCGTGTCGGTCATCGTCAGGAGTTCCAGACTGGCCTGTTTTGCCTTATGGAAGAGCGGGTTCATGAGGGCTGAATGAGTGTATGAACGGTTTGCTCAGGTCGCTCGATGAGGTCGGGCAGGATAGATTCACGCTTGCCGTTGGCGATGATGACACGTATGCCAGACTGAGCCACGGTGAAGGCCGTGTGGCATTTTGACGTCATGCCACCACGTCCCACGCTGCTCTTGGAGGGGAGGATGAAGCGGCTAACATCGCTGTCGGTGCTTATCTGGCGAATGACGTGGCTGGATGGGTCGGACGGGTCACCGTCGTAGAGTCCGTCTACCCCGGTGAGCAACACAAGCATCTCGGCTTTCACCATTCCGGCAATAAGGCCTGAGAGTTCGTCGTTGTCGGTGAACATGAGTTCTTCGATGCTTACCGTATCGTTCTCGTTGACAATGGGGAGGACGCCGTTCTCCAGCATCACCTCCATGCAGGCACGCTGGTTCTGGCAGGAGCGCTCGCTCTGGAAGTTCTCCTTGGTGGTCAGGACCTGGCCGACGTGAATGCCGTATTCACGGAAGAGGTCGTAGTAAAGTTCCATGAGCTTCACCTGCCCCATAGCCGAGAAGAGCTGGCGTTGCTCCACGGAGTCGAGAGAATGTTTCACCGGCATCTCGTTCTTGCCACACGCCACGGCTCCGCTGGTGACGAGCACCACGTCGAAGCCCTTCGTCCGCAGCCATGCTATCTGGTCCACAAGGGCCGACATGCGGGTGATGTTGAGTCTGCCGCTGTCCGTCGTGAGCACGTTGCTGCCCACCTTCACCACGATTCTTCTTTTCATTTCTTGAGCCCGGCTTTCAGACAACGTATGACGGCCGAGTTGAAGGCAGCATGTTCCAGCTCGTTCAGTCCCTTTATGGTGATGCCGCCGGGGGTGGTGACTCGGTCGATGGCAACCTCGGGGTGGAGCCCCGTATGGCGAAGCAAGTCGAGGGCGCCCTGCATCGTCTGCATGGCAATCGTCTGCGCTTCGTCGGGATAGAAGCCCATCTCGACACCGCCCTCCATCATGGCTCTTATGAAGCGCATGACGTAGGCTACGCCGCAGCCGGCCATCATCATGCCGGCGTCCATCAATCGCGGCGGGACTATTCGGCACTGGCCCAGCTGACCAAAGAGGTCTGCCACAATGTCGGCCTTTTCGGCTTCCTCGACAAATGTCATGCTTTGACAAAACTCGGCAGCCAGGTTGGGCATGGCATAGACGTCGATTCGTTCATGCCGCACGCCGGCAGCCACAGAGACGAGAATCTTGCCGCTCAGGCCCGGCTTTATCTCATCAATTACTGACTCGACAAGCCATGGTTTGACGGCAAGGATGATGACGTCGGACTGGCGCACAGCCTGCCCGTTGTCAAGCATGGTCGTAATGCCGGGAAAGGCAATGGCGAGCCTATCGAGCGACAACTGGGTGCGAGCCGTGACGGTGAGGTCAGCTGCACGCCCGGCTCGAGCCCAGCCTTTGGCCAGGGCACCGCCCATGTTTCCGGCACCTATGATGGTTATCTTCATAGCACTTTATGGAGTTTTTCGAGGAAGATGCTGGCCTCGACCATCGAGAGGCACAAGGGCGGCAGTAGGCGCAGCGTGTTGGTGCCGGCACAGCCCGTGAAGCAGTGCTCCTCGAAGAGCAGGCGGTTGCGCACCTCCTTGTAGGGCTCGCTGAGCTCGATGCCTATCATCAGGCCACGGCCTCGC
>CAMJRQ010000202.1 GCA_946408305.1 uncultured Prevotellaceae bacterium | reverse complement strand
GCCTATCTCTACATGAACCTGCGCATGATGAAGCAGATGGCCCATCTGCTGGGCCATGCCGAGGACGAGGCCCGCTTCGCCCTCGAGGCAGCCACCGTGCGCTATGCCTTCAACCGCCGTTTCGTGAATCCCGAGACGCTGACGGTGGACCGGGGCAGCCAGACGGCCTGCGCCCTGTCGCTCTATGCCGGACTGCTCGACGGCCCGGCTGCCCAGGCCGCGCAAGAGCAGCTCGTGGCCGACATACGCCGGCGCGGCAACGCCCTCACGGCCGGCGACATAGGCTATCGCTACGTGCTGAAGGAGCTGGCCGAGATGGGCCGCTCCGACGTCATCTTCGACATGAACAGCCGCACCGACGTGCCCGGCTACGGATGGCAGCTGGCCCACGGCGCCACGGCGCTCACCGAGTCGTGGCAGGCCTATGGCTTCGTCTCGAACAACCATTTCATGCTGGGCCACCTGATGGAATGGCTCTATGCCTACCTGGGCGGCATCCGCCAGACCGAAACCTCGGTGGGCTTCCGCGAGCTGCTCTTCGATCCCCAGATGGTGGGCGACGTGCACGAGGCCGAGACCACCTACGAGACGCCCTACGGAAGGGCTGCCTGCCAGTGGAAGCGCGGCGACGGGAAGACGGAGCTGCGCGTGACCATCCCGGCCAACAGCACCGCCCGCGTGGTGCTGCACACCGCCGAGCGGAGCCACATCCGGCTGGACGGCGCACCGCTCGGAGCGGATAGGGAAGTGGAGACGCAGCAAGGCCGCAGCCTGCTGAAACTGGGAAGCGGAACCTACTCGATACAAGTGACCGAGTAGACCCCGCTTCGCACAACCCTTAAGGGTTTCGCCCGAAAGGGTTAAGGGTTTTCAACCTAAGGACGCTAAAGGCATCCAGTTATGTGAATGATAATTTCCCCAGACACCTTAGCTCCTCATTCCTTCACGTAGATAATAGATAGGCCGTCGCGCAGGGGGAGGATGACCTTCTCCACGCGCGGGTCGGCTGCCACCATGTCGTTGAAGTCCAGGATGCCGCGCGTCTGCTGGTCGCTCTGCCGAGGCTCGCCTTCGGCCACGCGGCCATACCAGAGCGTGTTGTCGGCCACGATGAAACCACCGGGGCGCATGCGGGGCAGGAGCATCCGGTAATAGTCGGGGTATTGTCGTTTGTCGGCGTCGATGAAAGCCATGTCCCACCGGACGTCCATCTGGGGCACCAGCTGCAGGGCGTCGCCGATGTGCAGGTGGATGCGGTCGGCCCAGGGGCTGCCGCCAATCCACTTGCGGAGGAAATCCTCCAGTTCGTCGAAGATTTCGAAGGTGTGTAGCTCCGTCCCCTCGGGCATCGCCTCGGCCATGCACAGGGCGCTGTAGCCGCTGAACGTGCCCAACTCCAGGATGCGCCGTGGGTGTATCATACGGGTGAGCATCTTCAGCAGTCGCCCCTGCAGGTGGCCGCTGGCCATCTGTCCGTAGTAGGTGCGCAGCTGCGTGTCGCGCCAGAGGGCGTGGAGATAGTCGCCCTCGGGGTCGATGTGGGCGAGGAGGTATTCGTCGGGCGTCACACTTACTTCTCGGCCTCGGCCTTCTCGGCACGGTCAATCAGCGCCTCGATGGCCAGGCGGTAGCTGTCGAGCCCGAAGCCTCCGATGAAGCCCAGGCAGCCCGGGCTGATGATGCTCTTGCGGCGGAAGTCCTCGCGCTGGTTCACGTTGCTGATGTGCACCTCGACGGTGGGCGTGGTGATGCTCTTCAGAGCGTCCAGGATGGCCACACTCGTGTGGGTGTAGGCCCCGGCGTTGAGCACGATGCCGTCGCGGTCGAAGCCCACTTCCTGAATCATGTTGATGATTTCGCCCTCCAGGTTGCTCTGGAAGTAATCGATGCGCACCTTGGGGAAGCGTCCGCGCAGTTCCTTCAGATAGTCTTCCCAGGCCCGGCGGCCGTAGATTTCGGGTTCGCGAATGCCCAAAAGGTTCAGATTTGGGCCGTTGATGATTTGTATTCTCATAGCTTTTTCGTACTTTTGCCAAGCAAAGATAGCAAAAAGCTCTTGGCAAACAAAAAATGAAGGCAGAAAAATCTTTCAATCTGTCAAATATCGGTTCGCTGGACCCTAAAATACTGCGTCGCTACCATCAGTATCTCCAGTTGGAGCGCTCCTACACGCCCAATACGCTCGATGCCTACCTGGGCGACCTCCAGAAGCTCTTCAACTACTTCTCCGACGAGGGCATCGACTTCCGCCACGTGACGCTTGAGGAGCTCGACCGCTTTGCCGGTTCGCTCCACGACCTGGGCATCGCTCCGCGCAGCGTGGCCCGCATACTGAGCGGCGTGCGCTCGTTCTATCGTTTTCTGGTCATGGAGAAGGAGATCGACGACGACCCCACCGAGCTGCTCGCCTCGCCCCAGATAGGGCGCCATCTGCCCGAGGTGCTCAGTGTGGAGGAGATCGACGCCATCCAGGCCGCCATCGACCTAAACAAGCCGCAGGGCGTGCGCGACCGTGCCATCATCGAGATGCTCTACAGCTGCGGGCTGCGCATCAGCGAGCTCTGCCAGCTGCAGATGAGCCAGCTCTTTCTGGAGGAAGGCTACATCCGCGTCCACGGCAAGGGGCGCAAGGAGCGCCTCGTGCCCATCGGCGAGCAGGCCATCGCCCGGCTGCGCGAGTGGTTCGTGGTGCGCCAGGGCATCCAGGCCCGGCCCGGCGAGGAGGACTTTGTCTTCATCTCCACGAAGCGCGGTCGCCGGCTCAGCCGCGTGAGCCTCTTCGTCTTCATCAAGGATTACGCCGCCCGCGCCGGCATCACCAAGGACATCAGCCCCCACACCTTCCGCCACAGCTTTGCCACCCATCTGCTCGAGGGCGGCGCCAACCTGCGCGCCATTCAGGCCATGCTAGGCCATGAGGGCATCGCCACCACCGAAATCTACATGCACATCGGCCAGCAGCACCTGCGCGAAGCCATCCTGGAGCACCACCCGCGCAACATGAAGAAACAGCCGTAGCGCGGCGGCCTATCTTTTCTCTTTTGCCACGCCCACGTATCAGAATTCACCATACGCTCAAAAAAACAGAAAGTTTTCCTTGGCCGTATATTATTTTCCTATCTTTGCAATGATTCTACGAATAAGACAAACTGCAAGAAGCAATC
>CAMJRQ010000201.1 GCA_946408305.1 uncultured Prevotellaceae bacterium | reverse complement strand
AGGTGGAGATTCCCCGCATGATGGCCGAGGCCGAGGCCCAGACACCCACCCTGGCTCCCGAGTTCTTCAGCTCGCTGCCCAATCTGAACATCGACATCAGCATCATGGAGCGCAGCGAGAACGTCTGCGTGCAGCAGGGCCACTTCGGGTGGGCCGACATGGGCACGTGGGCCAGCCTCTTCGACGATGCCCCGCACGACGCCGGTGGCAATGTCCTGCTCAACACGCCCGCCTTCCTCTACGACTGCCGCGACAACGTCATCCGTCTGCCCCAGGGCCGCACGGCCGTCATCAAGGGCCTCAAGGACTACGTCGTGGCCGAAGAGGGTGAGATTCTGATGATTTGCCCGCGCGAGGACGTCACCTCCATGCGGCGCATGCACATCGACACGAAGTTCTCGTGAGGCAGAGACATATTGTGAAACTTCCATAATCAGAAAACAAAAATGAAAGCGCTCAGAATTCTCGTGCTTTGCGCGGTGGCCGGAATGATGGCCTGCCGCACTGCCGAGGCGCAGACAAAGCAGACCTTCACCATCGGAATCTGGGACGATACCGACAACACCGACAGCGACCGCGCCGATGCCAAGCTCTTCGGCTACCTGCCCACGAACGGCAACGGAAAGGCCGTCATCATCTGCCCCGGCGGAAGCTACACGGGCCTGGCCATCAGCTTCGAGGGGCACGACTTCGCCCGATGGTTCAACGACCACGACATTGCCGCCTTCGTCCTCAAATACCGTATGCCCGCCACGCGCAGCGACGTGCCGCTCGCCGACGCCACCCGTGCCATCCAAATAGTGCGCGAGAAAGCTGCGGAATGGGGCATCGACACCAACGCCGTGGGCATCATGGGCTGCTCGGCCGGCGGACATCTGGCCTCCACGCTGGCCACGCATTTCACCAGCACCTCGCGCCCCGACTTCCAGATTCTGCTCTATCCCGTCATCACGATGGACGCCACCTATACCCACGCCCTCTCGCGGCAGTCGCTCCTCGGCGACTCGCCGGCCGCGTCGCTCGTCAACAAATACAGCAACGAGCGGCAGGTGAAGGGCAACACGCCCAAGGCCTTCGTCGTGGCTCCGGCAGGCGACCAAGAGGTGCCCGTGAAGAACAGCCTGCAATACGTACAGGCGCTCATCACGCGCAACATCCCCGTCAGCTTCCATGTCTATCCCGGCGGCTACCACGGCTTCGGGCACAAGAGCGACTACGAAGACTTCGAGATGTGGCACAACGAACTGCTCTATTGGCTCGACCAAGAGGTGGCTGCCACCGTTCCACAGGCTCCGGACGATGACGAGGTAAAGGCCGACTACGACCACCCGATTCTCAAAGATGTCTCGCAGCTGAGCGACAACTGCCACTGGGTGTATCCCGACTTCGACATGGGCGTGGGCACGCTGCTCGACGGCAACACGTCCACCCACTTCCACTCCGATGCCACCAACCGCACGGCGCTCAGCCAGCTCAGCCAGTACATTCAGATGGACATGCTGGAGGCGCAGTCGGCCGTGCAGCTCTACTATGCCGGGCGCGACATGCAGCCCATCGGTCCCGTCACCGACCCCGTCATGTCGATGATCAACAGCCCCAACCACATCATCCTCATGGCCACGAACACGCCGACTGACGAAGCCAGCTGGACGAAGGTGGCCGAGTTCACCGACGGATTTCCCGGCGTGGTGGTGGCGGGCGAATACTTCTCGCCGGCCATACGCATGGAGACCCCGATGCGCTATCTGCGCATGATTGTGAAGGGTGCCGAGCAAAACCAGTATTACTGGAACATCAGCGAGCTGCAGCTCTATCCCTGTATCGGGGAGACGCCCGATGTCGTGGCAGCTCCTAAGGCCGACGCCCCGTCTGCCTCGGCCGTCTATTCCATCGACGGTCGCCGTATGCCCAGCGGTGCAGCCCTGCCCCGTGGCATCTATATCAAGGACGGGCAGAAGGTGACGTTGGGTGAATAATAAACAGCGAATTTTACGAATTCATCGAATTAATCTCCATCTGAATGTCAGACAGGAAAATTCGTTAAATTCGTAAAATTCGCTGTTCTTTTTATTGCGTTCCGGCTTCCTCTTCTTCAGAGGCAGGCCTTGATGCGCTCTGCAATCTCCTGGAACTCCTCGGGTGCGAGCTGCAGATGGGGCTTGTTGAAGTAGATGTCCGACTCCTTCTGCATGGGCACCAGATGGATGTGGGCGTGGCGCACCTCGAGCCCGATGACGCACTGTCCGACCTTCTCGCAGGGGAAGGCCTTCTTGATGGCCACGGCCACGCGCTTGGCAAAGACCTGCAGGCCGGCGAGCTCCTGGTCGGGCAGGTCGAAGATGTAGTCCACCTCGCGCTTCGGAATCACCAGCGTGTGGCCTTTTGCCAGCGGGCTGATGTCGAGGAAGGCAAAATAATTCTCGTCTTCGGCTATCTTGTAGCACGGAATCTCGCCGGCTACGATACGTGTGAAGATGCTCATAATCCCTAATCTCTAATCCAATTACTCCTCAAAATCAATGCCGAGCACCTTCAGCTCGATTTCTCCCTGGGGCACCTTGATTTTGGCCGTCTCGCCCACCTTCTTTCCCAGCAGTCCCTGAGCGATGGGGGTGCTCACGGAGATTTTGCCTTCGCGCAGGTTGGCTTCCGTCTCGCTGACGATGCGATACTTCATCTCCATGCCCGTCTTCACGTTCTTCAGTCTGACGTTGGCCAGGATCTGCACGGTGGAGAGGTCCATGTGGGTGGTGTCGATGATCTTGGCCTCGAAGATGGTCTGCTTGAGCTGTGCGATTTTTGTTTCCAGCTTGCCCTGCCACTCCTTGGCGGCATCATACTCGGCGTTCTCGCTCAGGTCGCCCTTGTCGCGCGCCTCGGCGATGGCAGCGCTGGCCGCGGGGCGTTCCACGCTCTCCAACCGCTGCAGTTCGGCCACGAGCTTGTCGTAGCCCTTTTGTGACATGTATGCCATAATTTCTTTATTTTTAATTGTTTTTGTGTTCTTGTTTAGCCGGGCATCGCCCTGCGGAGACACAAGAAAAAAAGAAGAATCCCAGTCGGCGTGGACTGGAACCCTTTCGTCCTTATTTCCTTATGAACTCCACCGCAAAGGTAGAGACCTTTTTTGAAATCCCCAAATTTTTTGAAAAGAATTTTCTTCTTTGCGCTAAAATTGAGGGCGGAGAGAC